>JAFQMR010000116.1 GCA_017396175.1 Clostridia bacterium | reverse complement strand
GGACGGTTCCGAAAATCCGTCTTCGGTAAGGAGGATCGTCACCTCGGTATCCTCTTCCACACCGCTGATCGTTCCGTCGATCGTCGCCGTCTGATCCGCATCAAAATCGGGTTCAATGCGCATTCTGTAGGAACCGACAATGTCGCTGCTGTACATAATGCTCTTCAGATAATAGGTCTCGCCTGCGGTAAACTCCTCTTCCAAGCGGTACTGTCCGTTCTCTCCGCCGTCATCGTTGACGTAAAAGAGCTCCCAGTCGGCATCGTACACACAGAGCTTCGTGTCTTGCGGGTCGTTGCTCATCTCGGAGAAGATCGCATACATACCCGTGGTGTGCGGCTTGAACGCATAATACACGCCGTCACCGCCGTTGACGATCTCAATGTCATAGTCGATGTTCGGCTTTGCCTCGGGGATCGCGCTGTCATCCGGCTTCGTGAGCATAAACGACACAGCACTCTCCAACGAAGACGCTTCAATGTATACACTGTAAAAATACGTTTTCCCCGCCACCAGCTCATAGGTCAGCGAGAACGTCTCGTCCTGCATATTGTTATAACGCAATTGCTCCGAGCTGTCATTCAAGGCGACATACGCATGTGCCTCCTCGCCGATCGTCTCGGTCGAGGCGATCTTGTAGCGTCCTGACACAGTCGGCGTGAACGCGTAACGCTTATAGGCGTTGTATTCTCCCGCCTCGCTTTCGAGAGTATACTCGGTATCGAGCTCCAACACAGCCGCGCCGATGACCGTCACCTCGATCGAATCGGTCAGACCGAGATCCGTGACGACCGTCACCGTTACCGTACCTTCGCCGACCGCTTTCAGCGTCTTCCCATCAACGCTGACCACCGACTCGTCCGTCGAGGTGACCTCGTAATCCTCCTGCCAGGTACCTTCGGGAGAAAAC
This sequence comes from Clostridia bacterium, assembly GCA_017396175.1. Lineage (GTDB taxonomy): Bacteria > Bacillota > Clostridia > Oscillospirales > Acutalibacteraceae > RGIG1959. The sequence goes on along the minus strand of JAFQMR010000116.1, from coordinate 2,612 downwards.
GTCACATAGATATCCCGTGAGTCGCCCTGTTCCATGGTAATATCGCCGCCATCGATGGATACCGACTCCGCTGTATCGATTTCCTTGAGAAGGGCCTTGTAGGAACCGATCGCCTTGGAATCATACAGCTCCGTCATAATATAATAGGTCGTGCCGGCTTGCATCTCCACATCCTCGCGGACGTTTACGTCCTCGCCGCCGTCATCATCATAGCCCAGCTCTTTGTGCATAACATCATACACCCAGACGCGCGGATCCACCTCAACATCGCCGCTTTCAGTCACAATATCATAGGACTCAAAGCGATAATAGCCCGTCTTCGTCGGGGTAAAGGTAAAGGTCTGCTGCGTCTCCTCGCGGGTGTCTTTGCCGGTCAGAACGATCTCGATCTCCTCATTAAGTGTCAGCGAGCCGTGGACCGCTCTCACGGTAAAAAAGCATTCATCATACAACCCGTTCTCCGTTTCCGCGCGGATGACCGTCTCGCCTGCGGCAAGGAAGGTCACCTTGCCTTCGTTGTCCACCGTGGCAACCTCTTCATCCGACGATGTCCAGGTGATCGTCGCTTCAGCGTCCTCGGGATAGATCGACAGCTCTACATCATACTGCGTACCGGTGTAGGTTTCCAGACTATACTCTGAGAAAAAGATATCCGTGGGCAACGGCACGCCGACAGAAAGCATATAGCTTCCCGCTTCGTCTCTATTGAACTCATACGCCTCCAGGTAATAGGTCTCGCCGGCAGTCAACTCTACCATAAAGGAGAAATTGACGCCCTCGTAATCGTCCCCTCCCGCGATCTTCGTCATAGACGCATCATACAGATCGGCAACGGGATCCACACCGCTCTCGCCGAACGAGAAAAACTGATACGTCTTCGTTTCGGCAGGCGTGACGGAATACCATACACTTTCGCCCTCGGCCAGTAAGACATCCGTATCCGCGCCAATCGTCAGCGGAATATATTCCTGCGCCGTCGACAGCGGAACCAGCCCGAGCAACAACAGCAGTGACAGCATAACGCTTACCATTCGTTTCGTGATTTTCAAGGTGATCATCCTTTCCTTCGGTATGGCGGACAAGAGGCCGCATCGCCTGTTCGTTGTCCTTCCAAAAAAAGTGTAGCATATTCGGCTTCGAAACACAATCTTTTTTTGTCGCCCGAACATAAAAAACGGGACAGATGCCGGTTCCCATCTGTCCCGCACACCTTTTATGCAAGTCGCTCATACAGAATCAGCTCCGAGGACAGTGCCGTTCCCGCCTCTGTCTCAAGGCCGTGCATACGAAGCTGTACACCGCTCATCTCGAAGGTGTCCCCCGTGTTATCAAGCGTCACACGGTAGGTCGCAGACGCATCCGCACCGCTGAGCTTCACGCTAATGCGCGACGGCACGTTGCCTTGAAGCGTAAATACACCGACCGCACCCCGAGAACGGTCAGCGGACGTCACCTCCAGCACCGTGTAGCCGCTCGCCGTTGCCTCCCGATGATCGGGTATCGGATGATACACGGTGCAGGTTGGCAAAAACGGACGCAAAAACGTTTTATAAATATCGAGATGGTGACGGACACAGGCAAGCTGTTCGGGATTGATCTCCGCCGTTGACGGCGCGATCACATTCAGCGACAGGTGCCCGAACATCGCCGCACGCAGATGCGTCCGAAGATCACCGACCGTGTGACAGCCCATCCCCGCCACCAGGCGATCCACCCGCTCGGGCGGCAGAGCCATCGTCATACCTGCGGTGATCAGCACCGAGCGCGGGAGCTTTTGCCAATCGCTCACCCAGGTGTGATGGAACGCTTTCATAAACGCATAGTCGGTGCGTCCGCCGCCACCCGCACAATTCTCAAAGATGACGTGCGGGAATCGCGCCTTAAGGCGGCGATACATCGCGTTCACCGCATTGCAGTGGCGAAGCACGGTGGATTCGAGCAGACCGTCCTCGGTCGGGCGCATCGTGTGATACGCCGTGTGATGATGGTTGTTGTCGATGCGGAGCATATCCATCCCGCATTCCTCGATCAGCCGCGCCAGCTCCGCTTCCGCCCACGCGGCGGCCTCGGGATTCGTAAAATCAAGAAGCGCCTTCGAGGCCTCCCCGAACACCGTTTGCTGACGCCATTCGGGATGCTGTTGATAGGCGGGAGAATACTCTCCGAGCCGCTCGATCTCCACCCACATCGCGAATTTCATACCCTTTTGATGACAATAGTCCCGCACCTCGGCGATCCCGTTCGGATACCGCGCGGGATCGGGGACATTGATGCCGTTATAAGGGCCCCATTCCGCTTCCCTGTGCGGGGGATTCTGCCATCCCGCGTCGATGATAAACACCTCCGCCCCCATCGATGCAAACTGATCGATGAACGCCTTGGTGGTTTCCACCGACATATCGTGCTCGGCCCCCATTCCCGCACCGACAAGCAACGACGGCTCCGTCTCCGTCAGTACAGACCGACGGGCGTGCTCGTGCATGGCCGCAACGGCCGTATCCACCGTGCCGTGGACAAGACCGATATGCACCGACGGTGTCGAAAGGATTTCCTGCGGCTTCATCACCGCCAGCGGCGTATACCCCGTGATGGCCGCCTTCACCGCCAGTGTC
>JAFQMR010000115.1 GCA_017396175.1 Clostridia bacterium | reverse complement strand
GAAATCGGAACCGTTCTTTAACGAAATAAAAAGCGCGTCAAAACGGGAGAAACGGCCCGTTTGGCGCGCTTTTTGCTGTTTTCATCAAATGTAATGTTAATTTCAGCAACAGTTCATCACGGCGACAAAATTGTGATATTATAGACATAAAGCGATTTTAATTGAAAAAAGTACTTGACATATGCGCTTGTTTTGTTAAAATAGTGTTGAGAAAATCAACTCGAGTTGCTAAATTTCACAGGATATCCTCGATTAATTCCTGTACGTGAGGAAATTCGGGTTGTTCGCGGTTGCAAAGACAGACAAAGGAGTCGGCATCGCTACGACGGCAAAACACATCCGGAATATGAAAAAGCTGAGTGCGTCCGCGGCAGGCACGTATGCCGTACGCAATATAGATGCCGATGTGTTTATGCCAATGCAGCTCGGTGGTGGCAGAAAAGCGGATCAAGACCGTCCCTCCTTTTTGATGCGTTGCGGTATTCAGTATACCAAACGAACGGGCGGCTGTGGGGCGAGCTTTTGAAAATGAGCGGGAAATTGATGAAAACAGCGAAGGTGGTATAGGCTATGCGTATAGCGATTTGTGATCGTTCGGCGGAGGATCGCCGGCTTCTGGCGCGATTGCTGGGCGAAGCGTTTTTGCGCCGTTCCATTCATATGACGGTCGAATTCTACGACGATCCGCGTGAGCTTCAGGGGGATATCGCGGAAGGAAATGCAGTGGATGCGGTGTTTCTGGATCTTACGGACGAGCCCGAAAACGTTCTGCGTGTCGCGGCGGCGATCCGACAGCTACTTTGCGGCACCGAGCTGATCCTGACATCCACCACGGCGGAATTTGCGGTAGAGGGATATGATCTCGGTGTGGGCGGCTATCTGATCAAACCGTATCGTGCAGAACGACTGCTTCGCTTGACAGAACGGTTTTCCAGAACGGAACGTCCGTCTTGTCTGACAGTTTGCCATTACCGCTCGCTCGTTCGTGTGCCGTATCACGAGATCGCATTTGTGGAAAGCCGCAATACCAAATGCCTGATCCATCTTCGGGACGGCGGCGAATATCGCGTCTACCGTCAGCTGGATGAACTGGAACGGGAACTTGAAGATCCGCGGTTTCTGCGGTGCCATCAAAGCTTTTTGGTGAATATGGACACCATCGTCAAGGTGGATAACCAATTTGAATTGGAAAACGGTGAAACCGTTGCGATCCGACAACGGGAGCTTCGGCGGATTCGTACGGAATATCTGGACTACATACATCGCGGGAGCGATACCGCCTATTGTAAATAATTTTTGTCGGTTCGTGCGGAAGACTTGCAATACGTCCTCAAATCTGCTATGATACTGTTTGTTGAATATTGTCGACGAGAGGAGGCGGTTGCTGTGGCACGGGGAATGGCATTGGCCGGTGTGGATCCGTCGGAGCTTGCTCCGCCGCCACCGATCAAAAAGCCGGAGGGCTTTTTTGAAAAGCTCAGCAATTTCTGGTATCATTACAAGCCGCATACCATAGCTTGCCTGCTGCTTTTGTTGTTCGGCGGTTGGGTGCTGGCGGAGACTTTAACCAAGAATCCTGCGGATTATTCCTTTGTGGTTGTGACGGAACTGCCGCTGGTTCCCGATGAGGTCGAAGCGTTTAAGGCGTTTGCCGCCTCGTACGGCGAGGATATCGACGGGGACGGACAGGTTGAGGTCGAACTTGAGAATCTGACACCGTACTACTATGACGAGATGGCGCCGACGGTCGGACGCTCGGATAACGATAAGCTGATGGCGCATCTGTCGACAGGCGAGCGGATGCTGTTTGTGTTTGATGAACCGAGCTATAACGGCTTTATGGAAACGGTGGACAACGTTTCCGAGGAAGGATATGAATTCTTCGATTCTCTTCCCGTCACCTCGCCCAACTATAACGCACAAGAGCATTACTGGAGCTGGTTTACAGCGCAGGAAACGATGCCCGCGTTTCAAAAATTGCCGCACGATCTGCGATTCGGTGTGCGTACGCCGTACGGCACTGCCGCAGGAGAGCAATCGGTCAAGGATCATCAAAACGGCAAGGCGTTGCTTTTGAAGATGATCGAAGATGTTGACGGCAATCATTAAGTTACAGAAAGAAGGACGACAAGTATGCGCAGTGATTTGTTGAAGGAGGGCCCTTCTCGTGCCCCTCACCGTTCGTTATTGAAAGCGCTCGGCATTACGGATGCGGAGATGAAACGCCCGTTTGTTGCGGTGGTCAGCTCGAAGAGTGATTATATTCCCGGTCACACCCATCTGGACACGATTACCAAGGCGGTGGAAGCGGGCATCCGCAATGCGGGCGGTGTGCCGTTTACGTTCAACACCATCGGCGTGTGTGACGGTCTGGCAATGAACCATAAGGGTATGAAGTATTCTCTCTGCTCGCGTGAACTGATTGCCGATTCGATCGAGGTGATGCTGACGGCGCATCCGATGGACGCCGTTGTGTTCATCCCGAACTGCGACAAGATTGTACCCGGTATGCTGATGGCGGCTTGCCGTCTGAATCTGCCGTCGATCTTTGTGTCGGGCGGTCCGATGATGCCGGGCCATAACGGTAAAGGCCAGCGTATCGGCTTGTCGGAGATGTTTGAGGCGGTCGGTAGCTACGCGGCAGGCAAGATCACGGCGGAGGATCTGCATTGCCAAGAGGAAAATGCTTGCCCCGGTTGCGGCTCCTGCTCGGGTATGTACACGGCGAACTCGATGAACTGCCTCACGGAAGCGATCGGTATGGCGCTTCCCGGAAACGGTACGATCCCTGCGGTGCATGCGGCACGTGTGCGGCTTGCTAAGACGGCAGGTGAACGCGTGATGGCGCTTTTGGAACAAAACATCCGGCCGCTCGATATTCTGACTCCTGCGGCGTTTGAAAACGCGCTCCGCGCCGATATGGCGATCGGCTGCTCGTCGAACACCGTGCTTCATATTCTGGCGGTATCCCGTGCGGCGGGATGTCCCGTGACGCTTGAACAGATCGATGCGATCGGCCGTCAGACACCTCAGATTTGTAAGCTTAATCCCGCAGGCTCGACCTTTATTACCGATTTGAACGATGCGGGCGGCATTCAGACGATGCTCAAGGAGCTGGATACGGCGGGACTGATCCATCGGGATATTCCGACGGTGAACGGTACGGTCGGTGAGCGTGTGGATGCGGCTCCCGATGCGGACGGCACGGTGGTTCGTAAGCTTGACGATCCGTTCAGTGCGGACGGCGGCATCGCGATCCTGTTCGGCAATCTTGCCGCGGACGGTGCGGTTGTTAAGAAGGGTGCTGTGGCTCCCTCGATGATGGTGCACAGCGGCCCTGCGCGTGTGTTTGAATCGGAGGAGGAGGCGACCGCCGCCATTATGGACGGCAAGATCCGTGAGGGCGATGTGGTCGTGATCCGTTATGAAGGTCCGAAGGGCGGCCCCGGTATGCGTGAGATGCTTACGCCGACGGCGGCGATCGTCGGCCGCGGTCTCGGTGAGAGCGTGGCGCTTATTACGGACGGACGCTTCTCGGGTGCTACCCGCGGCGCGTCGATCGGTCACGTGTCTCCCGAAGCGGCGGAAGGCGGCGTCATCGCGCTGGTGCAGGAGGGGGATACGATTGCTATCGATATTCCGAACCGTTCGCTGTCGCTTCTTGTGGATGATGAGACGCTTGCCGCCCGCAAGGCGGTGTGGACGGCTCCCGATCAGGAGCTGACGGGGTATGCCAAACGGTATGCTCAGCACGTGACGAGCGGCGCAACGGGCGCGGTGTTTGACGACCTGCTGTAATAGCCTCTACTTGGTAAGCAAAGGCACATCACAACGGCTGTGGTGTGCCTTTTTTCTGTCCTTGAAACCAAGAGAAATTTGTGGTAAAATAACGGTAACAGAGAGGAGTGCTGCTATGAAGCCTTCGGTCGCTTCTTCGATGAAGCGTTTAACAACACCGTTTGAAGCGGGGGATATCCCGTATTCTTCTTATCCGCGACCTCAACTGGTGCGTGACAGTTTTCTGAATCTGAACGGGCGTTGGTCGCTGTCCTGTCGTAAAAAGACGGCGGTCACGGCGGTCGGCGAGATCCTTGTGCCGTTTCCTCCCGAATCGGAGGTGTCGGGGATCGGGAAAACACTCGACGCCGATGAGCAGTGGATCTCTGAGCGGACATTCACGTTGCCCGACGGCTTTTGTCGCGACCGTGTGCTGTTGCATTTCGGAGCGGTGGATCAGACGACGCGTGTGTTTGTGAACGGCTGTGAGATCGGCGAACACCTCGGCGGGTATACCGCGTTTACATTGGATATCACCGAGGCACTCGGGAGCGGAGAAAACCGTCTGCGCGTGGAGGTATGGGATCCGCTGTCGGCGGATTTTCCGTACGGTAAGCAACGGAAAAAGCGCGGCGGTATGTGGTATACGCCTGTCAGCGGTATCTGGCAGACCGTGTGGCTGGAAAGCGTGCCGTCTTCGTATTTGCGCGGGGTGCGGTTTACCCCGACGCTGAACAGTGTCCTTATTGAAACAGACGGCGGCGAAGAGGAAAAATGCCTGCTTCTGCACACGGATCGCGGGGTGAAGGAATATCGGTTTTGCGGTGACTGTTTTACGTTGCAGGTGGAGGAGCCGCATCTTTGGAGTCCCGAGGATCCCTATCTGTATGATGTGACGCTGGTGTCGGGAGACGACGAGGTGCAATCCTATTTCGCGCTCCGCACTGTCTCGGAAGGAACGGTAAACGGTCGCAAACGTCTGTTGCTTAACGGCAAGCCGTATGCATTTCACGGTCTGCTCGATCAGGGGTATTATGCGGACGGGATCTATCTGCCGTCTTCGGAAGAGGGGTATCGCTTCGATATCCGCACGATGAAGTCTCTCGGCTTCAACACGTTGCGCAAGCATATTAAGGTGGAGCCGGAGGTGTTCTATTACGAATGCGACCGACAGGGAATGCTGGTGTTTCAGGATATGGTCAACAACGGCCGTTATTCCTTCCTGCGGGATACCGCTCTGCCGACACTCGGGCATAAACAGCGAAGCTTACCGCGCTATATGTCCCGCCGTCGTCGCTATATGTTCCGCCTCGGTGCCGAGGCAACCGTACGACAACTGTATAATCATCCGTGCATCGTCTACTATACGCTGTTCAACGAGGGCTGGGGACAGCACGATGAAAACGAGCTGTATCGCGTGATGAAGCAGCTCGACGGCAGTCGCATATGGGATACGACGTCGGGGTGGTTTTCTGCAAGCGCAAGCGATGTGCAGAGCGAGCACGTATATTTCAAGCCTGTTCAGCTCGAGCAAGGGACAAAGCCGCTTGTGTTATCCGAGTTCGGAGGGTATTCCCTGGCGGTCGAGGGGCATATATTTAACCCCCGTCGCGTCTACGGTTACCGTCGGTTTGAGGATGTCTCCTCCTGGAATGAGGCACTGTACAAGCTGTATCACGAGGAGATCGTTCCGGCGTTCCGAAACGGTCTTTCGGCGGCGATCCTGACGCAGGTCAGCGATGTCGAGGATGAGGTCAACGGGCTTGTTACTTATGACCGTCGGATCGTTAAAGCCGATGAAACGCTGTTGCGCCGCATCGCCGATGAGATTCGCGAAACATGCGGCTGAGGATAGAGGAAAAGGAGAGAGCATTATGACATTTCATGTAAACCACCCGATTCTGTATGTGCTGGTCGGCATCATCATTGCCGCTGTGCTGGCACAGTCGGTGTACTTTTTGGTGCGGGCGATGCGTCGTGCCAAGGAGATCGGTATTGACAGCGCGGTTGTCCGCAAGACGATCACCTCATCGGCGATCTTTACGATCGCTCCGGCGGTGTCGGTGTTAGTCGGTGTGGTGGCGCTGTCAAAAAGCCTCGGTGTAGCGCTTCCGTGGTTGCGGCTGTCGGTGATCGGTTCCTTGTCTTACGAAACGATTGCCGCCGGCAACTCCATTGAAGCGCTCGGAATGACGTTCGGTGATCAGATCACCGATCCGTCGGCGTATGTGACCGTGCTGTGGGTTATGACGATCGGCATCATCATCGGTCTGATCCTGACACCGCTGTTGACCAAGAGGATTCAAGGCGGTATGAAAAAGATCGAAAACCGTGACAAAAAATGGGGCGAGATCCTCACAAATGCGATGTTCCTTGGTATGATCTCGGCGTTCCTCGGCTACGTGTTTTGCGATGTGTCGCTGGCCTTTACGGGCGATTTTACGGGCTTGATCCCCGTATGTGTCATGGCGGTCTCCGCGGTTGTGATGGCGATATGCGGCTTGCTTGCAACCACCTGTAAGCAACATTGGATGAACGATTATGCACTGCCCATCAGTTTGGTACTCGGTATGGCGTCTGCGATTCCGATTACCGCGTGGTTATCGTGAGAAAGGGGGAGAAACCGATGAAAAAACCGATGTCTTATCTTGACAGCGTCCATCGCGACGGACGTATCTGGGGCTTGTTTATTTGCTTTTTGATTGTGTGCTTCCCCCTGGCGGTGTCGGTGCTGTTCGGCGCCTTCCCGCAATGGGAGGCGCTCTGGAAGGGCCTTCTTGCCACTGCGCCGATGTATTGGGCGGTCGGTATCATAGAAATTTTCACTTATATTCCGATGCTCGGTGCGGGCGGTGCGTATCTCTCGTTTGTAACGGGTAATATCTCCAACTTGAAATTGCCGTGCGCTCTCGATGCGATGGAGCGTGCGAATGTCAAGGCGAATTCCGAGGAGGGCGAGATCATTTCGACGATCGCCATTGCGGTGTCGAGCATCGTGACGACGGTTATCGTGATCCTCGGCGTGATTCTGATCGTACCGTTGTCGCCGATTCTGGAAGCTCCCGTGCTCGATCCGGCGTTTGATCAGATGCTTCCCGCGCTGTTCGGCGGACTCGCTGTTGTGTTCGTGTCGAAAAACCGGAAGCTGTCCGTCGCACCGATCGTGCTGATGCTCGCGCTGTTCATCTTTGTGCCGGCGCTCAACCGCGACACAGTCGGTATTATGGTACCTGTCGGGGTGCTGTTCACACTGCTTGTAGCACGTATTATGTATAAAAAAGGAATGCTTTGATATGATTGGTTGGTATATTGTAATGGCGGCGGGGGTTCTCCTTGCGGCGTTGATTGCGGTGATTCTGATCCGCACCTTACGGTTTCGTCCGAAGCCGTCCGAACCGCTGAAGGCAGAAGAGATCACATTTGACAAAGAACGTGCGGTAGAAGCGTTACGGGCGTTGGTTCGTTGTAAGACGGTATCCTACCGCGATCCTGCGGCGGAGGATGATGCGGAGTTCCAAAAGCTTTCGGCGTTGCTGCCGACGCTGTATCCGCGAGTGTTCGAAGCGTGCCGTAGGATTCCGCTTCCCGACAGAGAGATACTCCTTTGCTGGGAGGGGCAAGAGCACACACACCCGACTGTTCTGATGGCGCATTACGATGTGGTACCCGTGGACGAAAGCGGCTGGGATAAGCCGCCGTTTGAAGCGGTGCTGGAGGATGGCGTTGTGTGGGGACGCGGAACGCTGGACACCAAGGTAACCGTCAACGGTGTGCTGTCGGCGGCGGAGCATCTTCTGGAGCAAGGCTTTGTGCCGAAAAACGATATCTATATGGCGTTTTCGGGCAATGAGGAAACCTTTGGCGAAGGGGCGCTTCGGGCGGTGGAGTATTTTCTGGAACAAGGGATCGAACCCGCATTGGTGCTCGACGAGGGCGGTGCTGTGGTAGAAAACGTGTTTCCCGGTGTGAAAGAGCCGTGCGGTATGATCGGTATTGCGGAAAAGGGGATGCTGAATGCGCACTTCACAGTCCGCTCGAACGGCGGTCACGCGTCCGCACCGAAGCCGCATACGCCCGTCGGCATTCTCTCGAAGGCGTGCTGTGCGGTGGAGTCGCATCCGTTTCCCGCACATCTTACAACGCCTGTTGCGGCCTTGTTTGACACGCTCGGTCGCCGCTCTACCTTTGTGTACCGTATGATTTTTGCCAATCTGTGGCTGTTCCGCGGTGTGCTGGATGTCCTCTGCAAGTCCACGGGCGGGGAGCTGAACGCCTTGATGCGTACGACGGTCGCGTTTACACAGATGGAGGGCAGTGATGCCTCGAACGTCATCCCGCCCGAGGCAACGATGGTGGCGAATCTGCGTCTCAATCCCGAAGACAGCGTAGAGTCGGCGCTTCAATATCTTCGCCGTACGGTGAATGATCCGCAGGTGGAGATCACGGCAGGGGAGTCTATGGAACCGAGCCGCATCTCTCAGCGTGACGGTGCGGCCTTCGACCGCGTAGCGGCGGCGGTGCAAACCACGTGGGGCGGCTGTATCGTGTCTCCGTATCTGATGGTGCAATGCTCGGACAGTCGCCGTTACGGTGTGTTGTCCGATAAGGTTTACCGCTTTTCCGCGATGGATCTGACGAGCGAGGAGCGGGCGACCATCCACGGACATAACGAGCGTATTCGCGTGGAGTGCCTGTGCCGTGCGGTGGAGTTTTATATTCGCCTGATGCGCGAAAGCTGAAAATTGAAAAGAGCGCTGTTCATTGTGAACAGCGCTCTTTTTATCGTCAGACCGTATCGTGTTGACTTTTGAAGATGTCCGCGACCTCACTGATGGTCATAAAGGCTTTGGGATCGATGTTGTGGACAATGCTTTGCATTTTGGATATCTGGAAGCGGTTGACCACGAAATAGACCACCGTTTTATCGGCGTTGGAGTAGCCGCCCTTTGCGGGGATGATCGTTGTGCCGCTTTCAAATTCCGTCATCAGTGCGGCGCTGACCTCCTCCGCTTTTTCGGTGATGATCATAACGCCTTTGGAACGGTCGATACCCTCGACGATAAAGTCGAT
>JAFQMR010000114.1 GCA_017396175.1 Clostridia bacterium | reverse complement strand
GCCGTCACCTCCCACTATTTTGAAGGAAAGGGTGTAACAGTTTTCGTCCGACTTACTCACAGATATTGTCTCTTTTTGAAGCGTTGTCAAATCCAAGTCGCACACAGCGTCAATACAAGCGTAGTAACAATCATCACGGTAGAAGAAACGGGCAAGCAGGTAGCTCAGACCGTCAAAAGCGTTTTCTACCACGTACTCGTAAAAGTCAAAGAGCTTCATTGCCACGTCTGCCGGAAGGTCTTTTTCAAACTGCACCGAGGAAGCACCGTTCACTCCTGCAAGATGCAGGTTTTTCATCATTTCCTTGAGACTCAAGTTCAGTTCTTCCTCTTTGATAATGCCGTCCTGTTCATTTACCAGAACCAAGTTGTTACGTCGCTTGAGGTATGCGCCCACCACAACGATGCGGCGAAGCAGTTCTCTCTTTTCTTTTGGATCGTCGGTTGCAGTCAGCTTTTTCAGCCAATCATTCAACCGTTCTATCTGATGCGCCGTTTGCTTATGAAGCTCGTCGTGCAGACGGTTCTTTTCCGCAAGGGCACGAATCTTTTTATTCACCTGATAATTCTGCATCGAAACGGCGTTGGAGCCTTCCAGTTCATTACGCAGTTCTTTCAGTTCGTCGAGAACGTCAAGCAGCTCGGACAGATCTTCTTGCCACAGCGTATGCCCGCCGCGGATCTCGGAGCCGGACAAGCGGATGCCGCCGTCGAGCATTACACACCCGTTTTCGGTTTCTTTCATTTGCTCTGCCGAAAGAGGCAGAGCGTCGTCGGAACGGTAATACACTGTATAATTATGATCCACAACCGCAACACCGAGGCCGGAAAATCTCAGCAATTCCTCATAGTGCGTATTGGATTGTACAAGCCCCGTCTTAATGCTGCTCTCCCAAATAGCAACCACCGTAAAGCAAAGGGCGGCGGTCATTTCGATAAAGCTGAAAATATTGCTGCTTACAGCATAAAGTATCGTATAGGCAACGCCGATGCCGAGCATCGTGATGGGGAGCCAAACGGTTTTGTGCGCTCCGGGGACACGGCAACGCTTTACAAGCTCTGCGATCATCAAAGCAATGCAGGCAAAGATCCACGCTGTTGCGATATAGTAAAGAACGCCACGCTGATATACGTCCCAACCTGCTTCATAGCCTTTGTGAAAATGGAACGCTAAGCCGTGAAGGTCATTTGTAAGGATGCCCAAAATCATTATGATCGAGGGGATGTACATCAAGTACCACTTTTTCGGAAGCTTATAATCCTCCGGCTTGCCGATATATTTTGTTGCGAAAAGGCAAAGCTGCGGGATCAAGATCATAGATACATAGTAGGCGTACCAGCACCACATTCCAAGGGGATACACATAGAGGAACACCGTATGTCTGAGGGTTCGCATCAGCATCCAGAACATCATCAGCACAACAAGGATAATAAGATGGCGACGAATCTCCTTGTTCACGATACGGTCATATACAGAGATCCCCCACGATACCAAAATGCCGAGATAAATCATCAGCACCACGATGTGGGATATCACATACATTGCCGGTGTGGTGTTCATGGTAATAACACGGACAAAGTTTGCAACTAAAAGCAGGAATATGGTCAGAAGTACATTGATGGTATAGGACGGTGTTCTGCCTTCCTTGCTCATCAATCCCCCACTTTGCATCGAACGGTAAATCGCAAGCATCAGGCATTCGGTCAGTATGTAGGATGCCGAGAGCCATTCAAAGCCACGGGGCAAAAACTGTTCGATAAGCCAAATCAGTATGTTGCAGAAAACCGTACACAGCAAAAGTATCGTATGTAAATGGGATTTGATCTTTTTCTTTGCGACGGCGTAAATGGCGATACCGACCATCGAGACCATATACCCGAGCAGATATACGTAGTACACCATATGCAACGGGCCGTACTCACGGACGAGCTTCGTTACGCCGTCTGCGATCTCAATATCGACAGTGCTGTAATAGATGGGAAGAATGCCGGGGCTCGTCGTAATGCCCAACATCACGATACCGACGGTCACAAGCGTTATCATCAGCGGCTTCGGACGCTTCATCCCGCAAAACCGCAGTACCATCATCAGCATAAAGAACGGCAGAAACACACTGCCGAGATAGGAGAGTCTGTTGGAATTCAGTGCCGAGCTGAGATTCGGTGATACCGAAAGCATAAAGTAGCCGAGATTGCAGATCGATACCGAAACAAACACGAGCAGCAGCCACACATCACGCTTTTTGTCCGCGGCCACACAGACTCCGACCATACATAAAGACAGAAGCGCGATGATTCCGTAGGCCAACGACATGTTCGGCACCTCCTTTGCAAGCCTTGACGGCAACTCCTATGTAAGAACTATAGTATATCACAAAACGATCCGTATTTCCACGACTTTTGATGATTTTTCGAAAATGTGACATACATCACAGCAAAAAACAAAGGTATTCGGTCTGCCGAATCGGGATATAGGCTGACAAATACAACCGCTTATCTCCACGCTCTTTTTCCTTTTTATCCGTTGCGTTTTGGGATAAAAAAGAGTATGATGAACAAAGGATTACTTTTTGAACAAGGAAGACTTATTATGTTGACGTTTCTTTGTTACCCGAAATGCACGACCTGTCAAAAGGCGCAGAAATGGTTGGATGCGCGAGGTGCACAGTATACGTTGCGGGATATGAAAGCGGACAAGCCGACGCTCGAGGAGTTGACGGCGTGGTACAAGAAAAGCGGACTGCCGCTCAAGAAATTTTTCAACACAAGCGGGCTTTTATATAAGTCAATGGAACTGAAAACAAAACTCTCCTCGATGAGCGAGGACGAGATGCTCGCCCTTCTCGCCACCGACGGGATGCTTGTAAAGCGTCCGCTTCTGATCGGCGAGGACTTTGTGCTGGTCGGATTTAAAGACACCGTGTGGGAAGGCACAGTTTAAAAAGGCGGTGCAATCCCTATGATCAAAGACATCGTTCACGATCCGATCATTGCGACGGAATTTTGATATAACAGAACAGCCGCTTGTTATTCCGACAAAACGTGCTATAATGGTATCGGTGGCAGATGCCGCCGCATTACACAGCAAGGAGATTCCATCATGAGCAGTTTTGAAAACTTACGGATCGTTGACAATTTCTATCAGACCTCCCTGTTCTTTCCGATGCCGACCGTGATCATCAGCACACTGTGCGAGGACGGATCCACAAACCTCGGCCCCTATTCCCTTGTACAGCCCTATTACGTGGCGGGTAAGGACTATTACGCGATGCTCCTTTGCTGTCGCAACTCCTCCAACACCGCGCAGAACATTCTCCGCAACGGCAAATGCGCCCTCAATTTCATCGACGACAAGCCCTCCACCTTCAAAGAAGCGGTGAAGCTCTCGTGGCCCGGCGACAAGCCGTCGGAAAAGATGCCGCGCTGTAACTTCAAGCTCGAAAAGAGCCTTCTGGAGGAAGAAACGGGAGAGCTTCGTCCGATGGTGCTGACCGATGCCATCGAAGCCATCGAATGCACCTGGATGCGCGAGCTGGACGGAGCTGACCGCGACAAGGCGGGACAGCTCAACGGTTATGAAGCACCCTACCACGATTTCAACGGCATCACCAGTCAGTTCGGCGCGCATTTCATTCTGCGCGTTGACAAGATCCTGATGAAAAAGAAATACCGCGATGCCATCATCAACGGCGTGAAAAGCGGCGATTTCCCGCCCCTTCCCGTTGATTACGGCTACCGCGATTCCAAAAACTTCTGGTTCCACCGCAAGCGCCGTATGCGCGCCGAGCTTCTGCAGATGCGTCAGGCATCGCTCGAATCGGTGCGCTATGCCGCCGACCGTGCCGACGACAAGGTGAAGTTCACCGACGATGCACTGCAGACTGTCCTGGCCGTGCCGCGTGTGTTCCTGCCGCTTGTCCTGAAGGGTTGCGTGGATTGGGCAAAGGAGAACGGCGTCGAGCTGATCACCGCCGAGCATATGCAGATCATCAACGACAAACGCGCAAAGGAAAAGAATAAAAAACGGTAACCGCCGCAAGGGGAGCATCGCCTC
>JAFQMR010000113.1 GCA_017396175.1 Clostridia bacterium | reverse complement strand
GTGACCGACAAATTCAAGGTGTCCCGCTCGAAGCTCGCGTATATCATCGATGCAACGGCGGCTCCTGTGTGCATCATTGCGCCGATTTCCTCTTGGGCCGCCGCGGTGGCGGGCGAGCTGGAGGGTGACTGCTTGATGGTGTTTGTGAGCACCATCCCGTTCAATGTGTATGCGCTCCTGACGATCGTCATGGTGTTTGCGTTATGCTTCTTCAAGTTTGACTTCGGTCGGATGAAGAAAAACGAAGTTTGTGCCGAACAGACAGGTGACGTGTTTGCGGGCGAAACGGAGGATATCGAAAATACGGATGATATCAAGCCGAACCCGAACGGCAAGGTGCGCCATCTGTTGATTCCTGTGCTCATTCTGATCGCCTGCTGCATCGGTGGTATGTTGTATACCGGCTTCTTCTATAACTGGGATACCGGACTCGTGGACGGCGGTGTATATTCCGCGAACGTGATTGAAGCGTTCTCCAACTGCGATGCCGGCATGTCTCTTGCAATCGGTTCGACGGTGGCGTTGATCATTATCGCGATCTACTATATGTGCGGACGTACACTCGGTTTCAAGGATATTACGAGCAGCTTCACGGAAGGCTTCAAAACCATGGTGCCGGCGATCCTGATCTTGACCTTTGCCTGGTCGATTTCCGGTATTATGGGCGCGAAGGGCGGCTATCTTGACGCACAGGCGTTTGTGCAGGAGAATCTTGCGAACAGCGCCTTCCCGCAGTTCCTGTTCCCGGCGATCTTCTTTGTGCTTGCAGGCCTGATCGCTTTTTCAACGGGTACCTCGTGGGGCACCTTCGGCGTGCTTGTCCCGATCGCGGTGACGATTCTCGGCGGCAGCGGTACCCTTGCTATTATGACGGTGTCGGCCACGCTCGGTGGCGCGGTGTTCGGCGATCACATCTCGCCGATCTCCGATACGACGATCCTTGCATCGGCGGGTGCCCAGTGCAATCACGTGGATCACGTCAGAACACAGCTTCCGTATGCTCTCCTTGTGGCGGGCATCGCGACGGTGGTGTATGTCGTGGCGGGCGCGTGTGCCAGCTTCGGCAGTGTGCTGTCCTGCGTGATCATGTGGGCTATAGCACTTGCGTTGTTTGCGGGAGCGGTGTTCCTTATCAAAGCGCTTCAGGCGAAGAAACGCTGAAAAGCATTACCGATGAATCCCCTGTGGCGGCGTTTCGGCTTCCGCAGGGGATTTTTTTGTTGAAAGCACGCGTTTTCTCGTGCATTTGATACAAAAATACAGATAAAAACTTCAAAATAACTATTGATTTATTGGCAGAATACTGGTATAATAAAGCATCAACAATGTTGCAAAGCTCCGTTTTGTCGGCTTTACAACAAAAGGAGGGCATTTGTTTTGGAAAACAGAAAGAAAGTCATTCGCGCGAGAGGCAATAAGAACATCCGCATTAAGGTGATCCCCGGTCACTTTGCGACCAACCACTCGCACGTCAACTATTATGTCGATCTTACCTCGCTGAAATGCACCTTCCGTTCCGCGAAGGCGGCGGCTGAGGAGCTGGCAAAGCGCTTTATCCACAACACGCCCGTCGATACCATCATCTGCCTTGAGGGCACGAAGATGATCGGCGCGTATCTGGCAGAGGAACTGGCGCGTCCCGGTAGCCTGAGCATGAGCGAAGGCAACGATATTAATGTTGTCCATCCCGAAACCAACGCCAACAACCAGATGTTGTTCCGCGACAATATGCAGGATATGGTTTGGGAGAAGAACGTGCTGTTGCTGATCTCCTCGGCGTCGACCGGTAAAACCATTATGCGCGCTATGGATTGCCTGCAGTATTATAACGGCCGTCTGGTCGGTGTCGGCGCGCTGTTCAGCGCGGCGGAGGAAGTCGCCGGTCAGCACATTGAATCCATCTTCACGGCGGAGGACCTCCCGGGTTATGAAAATAACCTGTCCGGTCAGTGTCCGATGTGCCGCGACAAGCAAAAGGTTGACGCGATTGTCAACAGCTTCGGTTATTCGAAGATCTGATCCGAAAAAGGGAAAACGGCTGTGCCTTTCGGCACAGCCGTTTTTTTAGCGGATCAACGGAGATCAGCAGCCGCAGCCACAGCCGCAACCGCAACCGTCGTTCGCGCTCGCCGTGTTGTTGTCGCAGTCAATGAGGAGCAGGATGATGATGATGAACAGCAGCCACGAGCAATCGATGCCGTTAAACAAATTGCGTAAGCACATACCGTTTGTCGCCTCCTTTCTCTTTACAGTCCATACTATGATACGCAGGCAACTTGTGTGAAAGGAAATGGTGACAATATTTTAGTATCTTTTGCAAGATTACCTCTTTTCAAAAACTAGATGATGTGATATAATCCTTTTTGAAAAGAGGGATACTATGAAAAATCAAAGGAATAAACCTCCGATCCACTACGCGGTCGGGGAGGATATCGGGAATGCTGTGACGCACGGGATCGGAGCGGCGCTGGCGGTCGCGGGACTCGTACTGTTGATCGTGAAAAGCATCGATGCGTGGCAGGTTGTCTCTTCCTGTATCTACGGCTCGTCGTTGTTTATACTGTTCCTGATGTCCTGCTTGTATCACGCCATCCGTCATAAAGGAGCACGCCGTGTGATGCGCGTGTTTGACCATACCGGCATCTTTTTCCTGATCGCGGGAACGTACACGCCGTATACGCTTGTATCGATGCGCGGAGTAGTTGGTTGGGTGTTGTTCGGCGTTGTGTGGGCCGCAGCGATCGTCGGCATTGTTCTGAACAGCATCAGTATCGAGCGCTTTAAAACCTTTTCGATGATCTGTTATATCGCTTCGGGCTGGTGTGTTGTGGCGGCAATCGTTCCGCTGATTCAGGCGGTGCCGACGGAAGGACTCCTGTTGCTCCTCGGGGGCGGAGTGCTGTATACGGTCGGCATTCTGTTTTACCGCCAAAAGACAAAGCGCTGGTTCCATATGGTCTGGCATTTGTTTGTTCTCGCGGCGGCCGTACTGCAATTTTTCGGTATTTACCTATATGTAATCGGATAAAGGAACGTCCCGACGTAGATTGTCGGGACGTTCCTTTATCCTTTGATGGCACCGGCGATGACGCCTTTGATAATATATTTTTGACAAAAGGCGTAAAACAGAAGAATGGGGATGATCGCGAGTACCAGCATCGCCATAAACCCGCCCCAGTCCACCGATCCGTACGCGCCCTGCATGGTGATCTGAATGGTGACGGGCAATGTTTTATAGCGGTCTGTTCCGAGAACCAGGTAGGGAAGAAGATAGTCGTTCCAGATCCACATCGCGTTTAAAACGGCCACGGTGACGGCGATGGGGCGAAGCATCGGAAATACAATACGAAAAAATAAGGACAGCGGTCGGCACCCGTCAATGGTGGCCGCTTCTTCGATCTCGAGCGGAATGGAGCGTACAAAGCCGCTGAACATAAAGACCGACAATCCTGCTCCGAAACCGAGATACAATACAAGAACGCCGACAGGGTTGTTGAGCGACAGGCGGTCGGCGGTGAACACCATTGTATACATCACCATCTGAAACGGCACGATCATACTCGCGACGAACAGGTAATAGGCGAGTTTGTTCCACCAGGTACGGACGCGCGTGATAAACCACGCGGTCATGGAGG
>JAFQMR010000112.1 GCA_017396175.1 Clostridia bacterium | reverse complement strand
CCCTTATAGATATAGCCCTTCACGGCCATATCGCCGAACACCTCGATCTGGCGCGCCTCAAACTCGTTAGCAAACGTCAGGTACGGATTATCCCATTCGCCGAGAACGCCGAGACGCTTGAACTGATCGGTCTGCGTCTGTACGTACATCGACGCAAACTCACGGCAAATATCGCGGATTTCAACAGGAGACATCGTCGCGGCCTTTTCGGCACCCACTTTAGCGCGAGCCTTCAGCTCGATCGGAAGGCCGTGCGTGTCAAAGCCGGGAACAAACGGCGAATACCAACCGCTCATATTGCGGTAACGAACGATCATATCTTTGATGATCTTGTTGAGTGCCGTGCCGATATGAATATCGCCGTTGGCGTACGGAGGGCCGTCGTGCAATACCCAGAGCGGCTTCCCCTCGTTTTTCTTCATCAGTTCGCCGTAAAAATCCTGCAATTCCCAATTTTTGAGCATCTCAGGCTCACGCATCGGCAATCCGGCACGCATCGGGAACTCGGTTTGCAGCAGATTCAGTGTCTTGTTATAATCCATCGGTAAAACCCCTTTGCTAATGGCATACTGTTAAAACGTCATAAGCGGTCCGAGAACAAAACCGTCCCCGAACCGTTTATGTAATCATCAAATTACTCGTCGTCGTCGTTATCGAGGCTGTAGTTCTCGCCGAACTTCAGGTTCGCAAACTTCGAACGAGGTTGTGCAGGAGCAGAAGGCGCCGGCTCTTCAGCCGCCTCGGGCTGTTCGGGCTCCACCACAACCGGAGCTACCTCCTGAGGTGCGGGTGCCTCCGTCTGTACGGGAGCTTGGTACTCAGGCACACGCTTGAGCAACGCCAGATGCTCTTTATACAATGTAAGAACGGAAGCCTTGAAATCGCTGACTTCTTTCTTCACGCGCTCCAACTCGTTTTCGTAGGAAACAATGTCCTTTTTCGCATTCTCCACGATCGCGGCCGCTTCGGCGTTGGCCGCCGCCGTGATCTGCTCTGCCTTCTCGTTCGCTTCCTTCACGATCGAGTCACCCATACGTTGGGCGCTGAGCAGTGCGGAACGAATGCTGTCCTCGTCACGGCGATACTCCATCAGCGAATCAGCCAGAATCGCGAGCTTCTTGTTCAGAGCATCCTTTTCCGCCGTAAGAGCCTCTACCGTATCGGCACAGGACTCCACAAACGCATCGACCTCGACCGCTTTGTAGCCGCCCATATTTTTAGAAAATTCCACATTGCGAATATCCGTTGCTGTATACATCGGTCATTCCTCCAATTCGAATTCGATTATTCACCGCTGACGCGGATTTAAACATATTGACGAGCCGAAAGGATAACGCGTCCTTTCTTGCTCACCGCCGAGACATCGTCGACGATATACCGTCCGTATCCTTTGACGGACAACACCTCGCCGCCGATCAACGTACGGGAAACCGACATTGTCGGTACATAATTGACGCTGACAACGTCAGACTGGATCAACCGTGCCGCCTGTTCACGGGATATTCCGAGAAGGACCTTCAGAACCGCGTCCAATCGCGGCGATGCGACCGTTCCGCTGACAGAACGGTAATGGTGTACACAATGGATCTCTCCCATAAACGGCCATTCGATCTTCACGCCTTCACGACCGATTTTATCAAGAGACTCCGCCACAAACGCGGCAATATCCTCATGCAAAAACACGATAGCTCGTCCCTCTTCACATAAGATATCACCGATTTTCTCACGTACAACACCGCACCCGATCACGCTTCCGAGTACATCGCGATGCGTAATATCCGCTTCTTTGCGGTAATAAAACGCCAACGTCGCAAGAGGGAAAGAAGCCCGATCGACATCCGAAGCCTCGGGAAACAATCCGAGCATGACGCGTTCCGCGTCATTATGACCGCCGTAGAACACCGCATCACACGTCGCTTGAAGCTGTCGGATATAGCCTTTGGCCAGCATCGCCTCTCGCGCATCCAAAAAACCGACGAACCGCGCCATGCCGCGACGCTCACAAAGGCGACACGCATCCTCGACACGAGCCTTCAGATGCTTATCCTCCCGGTACAGATCAGAAGTAGAGACCATTGTTCTCCAGCTCGTCGAGCAGGTCGCCCATAATGCCGACGTTGTAAGGGATGATGATAAAGGTGCAGTTCGCTACCTTCTTAATCTGGCCCTCGTTCGCATAAGCAACACCGCTCAGGAAATCGAGAATACGGCGGGACACATCCTTGCTCGCCGACTCCAGGTTCAACACAACGGTGCGCTTCGCGTTCAAATGATCCGCGATCGCGCTCGAATCATCAAAGCGTTCGGGCTTCACCAGCACCACCTGAAGCTGTGCCGTCGCGTGAATGTTGACGACCTTATTGCTACCGCGGCGGGATTCCGTCGCGGGGGGCTCACGGCGCTCGTCGTGACGGGAGATGACCTCCTCCTCGTCGTTGTAATCATCATAGGCGTCCCCTTCGGTGGGATCGCCCATCATGCTCTTAAACTTATCAAACAGTCCCATAGTGTATTCCTCCTACATAATATATACTTTGCTTTGATTATACGGGGTAACAGCGTTTGCCGAAGATAGCCGTACCGACGCGCACCATTGTGGATCCTTCCGAAACAGCAGCTTCAAAGTCATCGGACATACCCATCGACAATATATGCATAGATACATTATCTATGTTTTTGCTTCGAATGTCAATAAAGAGTTCGCGCATTTTTGAAAAATAATGTCTTTTTTTTGCATCCGAGTCGGAAATCGGCGGGATTGTCATCAATCCTTGCACCGAAAGATGCGTAAAACGGGACAATTCCGTCAGCAAACGCTCCGTTTCTTCAGCGGCCACGCCGCTCTTGGATTCCTCCCCGCCGATGTTGACCTCGACAAGGATCGGCGTCACAAGCTCCAAAGCCGCCGATGCCTTTTCGATCTGTGTCGCCAAGCGAAGACTGTCTACCGATTGAATCATATCCACCTTGCCGACGATCGACTTCACCTTATTGGTTTGCAGATGACCGATCAGATGGGTTTGCACACCGTCCAGATGTAAGGCGTCCTTTTTAGAAAGGTATTCCTGTACCCGATTTTCACCGATATGGCGAAGTCCCGCGTCCAGTGCGGCATTGATGAGAGACGGCTCCACCGTTTTCGTCACACCGATCAGCGTGACCTCCTCTCGCTTACGTCCTGCGCGCGCACACGCCTCGCTGATACGATCTTCGATGTCCCGATACTGAGAAGCCACACGAAGCCGATCGGCATCATTAGACGATTTTCCCGTCATATAAGTCCTTCCCCTCTGTAACGATATCGTCGAACACCTGAAGATACGACTTATCCGTATCGTTGATCTCACAGATCGAGTAACTTCCCTTTTCACTGTGATAGGCGACCTGAATGCGCTTGAACACAATCACATTGCCCTCCTGCACAAATACACCGGGCTCCTGCTGTTCGTTAAAACGAATGGCATCATCGGGCACACGCAAGCCCTCGTGATGTCTGACAAGGATCTGAACCGTCTCCCGACGAATATCCGACAGATCCGCCGACATATAGTCACAGCGGAACACGACAGCCATATTTCCTTCACGGTCACGATTTGTAGCCACCACCGTTACAGGGATCGGATCGCTCGATACATACGGCAAACGCAGATCAATGGAACGGTCGAGCGACACCTGCGTCATCTTTTCGGCAGGAAGCACACAAACAAGATACCATTCGTAGCTTCCGACCACCTTGCCGATATACTGTCCTTGCGGTACCGTCGGTTCCTGCGCCATCACGGAACGGATCTGATCCGTGGTTACGGATAAAATCGATTCCGCATCCATAAGTGTCTCAAAGCCGTCTACCGAATTCACAAAGAATCCCGCTGTAGGCGACATCACCGCCCCGATCGGTGCCACCGCCTTGCTTTTAAGCGTTGTCAGACGGGATTGCAGCTCCGCGATACGAGACGTGTAGTCGATGTCCTGCCCGATCGTGATCTGCTGCTTATTCATCAGTGTCAGAAGCTGATCCGATAACGCATCGATATGATTGACACGCGGTGCAGACATCGACGCAATGACCTCAGCCTGTGCTTTGCCAAGCTGCTTCGTTATGATATCAAGGTTGACACGGTTATTCTGCCCTTGCTCCTGAATCGCCTGCATTTCGGCGATCTCTTCCTCCAAGCGAAGGATCTCTTTATGATCGGCCGCCTGCTCCTGCGACTCATACAGATCGGCGATCCGACCGTTCTTGGCAACGCGACTGCCGTTTTGCGCATTGTAATACACAAACGCATTGGCATTTTGCCGTGGAATGATTGCTTCCTTCCGCACGACAAGACCGTCGGTATCGATCGTCTCGTATTCTTCGAAGCGTTGTGCCGATTCCACTTTGACAGGGGAATAATTGGCCATAAAAATATGGTAACCGATATACACCAGCAACAACACGGCGGCAACCGCTGTCAGAATACGTTTTGCAAAGGTTTCCATACCTCGTTCCCCTTTCTTTTAATCGGTTTGTATAAACGCCGAAGCCGCTTCGACAAGCAAATCGAAATCGGCGTAATCATCTACATAAAGCACGTGTGCCGTCGTCAGCCGACGGAACCACGACATCTGTCGCTTCGCGTATTGGCGCGAGCGGCGCTTCATAACCTCCAAGGCCTCGTGTAAAGAGCATTCGGCGTCAAAGTACGGACGCAACTCCTTGCAACCGATGGCTTGCTCTGCGGTCGGCGACTCCAGCCGCAATACAGCCGCCGTTTCTTCCAGAAGGCCGTTTTTAAGCATCCCATCAACACGGCGGTCAATGCGATCGTACAGCCGCGCACGATCCTTAAAATCCAACACCAGCATCTTCACATCGTACGGCGACGGCTCCGCCTTCTGGCGTTGATGCCATTCAGACATCGGCACCCCCGTCAATTCGTACATCTCAATCGCACGCAGGACACGACCGCGATCGTGAATATGAAGCTTGTCCGCCAGTGTCGGATCGAATGTATGAAGCGTATCCCACATCGCCTGATCGCCCTTTAGGGCCGCTTCCTCCTGCAAGCGGGCACGAATCGCTTTTACCTTCTCCTCGTCCTGCTCGCCGTAACGGATATTGTCGGTCACAGCGGCGATATAGAGCCCTGTTCCGCCGCAGAGGATCGGAAGCCTTCCCCGCTGTGCAATCTCATCGATCACGCGACGTGCCTCCTCGGCATACCGCGCCACACTGTACGATTCCGACAGCGATACATGGCCGATCAAATGATGCGGTATGCCGTCCCGTTCATCGAAGGACGGGGCGGCCGTTGCAACGGGGATATCCTTATACACCTGCATGGAATCCGCCGAAACGACCTCACCGTTCAACACTTTCGCAAGCGCGACGGCGAGTGCGGTTTTCCCCGATGCCGTGGGGCCCGCTACCACCGCCAACGGTTGACGCTGTGCCGTCATAGCGAGCACCTCCTCGGAATCTCGGTCACACAATGCGACCGAACTGTTTTTCGATCTCGTGCTTCGTCAAAGAGAAGCACACGGGACGCCCGTGAGGGCAGGTCCGAATATCATCGTTGTAAAGCACACGCTCTGCAAGAGCGGCAAGCTCCGCCGACGTACTGCTGTCTCCTGCTTTAATCGCGGCACGACAGGCGGTGGAGTGATAGATCCAATCGATTGCCGCCGATTGTGCCGAGCGTTTTCCGCCGCAAAAGCCGCCTGCGATCTCACGGATCACTTCGGATATATCACAGCCGCTGAGAAGCATCGGCACGGCGCGGATCAGAATCTCCTTTCCGCCGAACTCTTCCACTTCAAAGCCGACGGCCTCCAGCTCCTCTGTATGAGAGCAAAGCGCTTCGTATTCCTCCGCACTGAGAGACACCGACAGCGGTGCCAGCAGCTGTTGCGCCTCCGCGTGAGCGGTCGACGACAACTGATTATACAGAATGCGTTCGTGAGCGGCGTGTTTATCAATGACATAAAAGCTGCCGTCCCACTCAGCCAGAATATACGTAGCAAACAATTCGCCGATATAGCGTACCGGCGGTTTGATCTCCTGGTCCTCGACAAGGCGTACTTCGGGCGGTTCCTGTACGGGGACAGTCGTCTCTTCGACCGTTTGTGTCGCTTTCGTTACGGTTTCGCGGACAGGAGATACGGGAGCCGTCGGGACATCCGCCGTTACGGGAGTCTTAACGGGTGCTTCCGTCTGAAGATTGCCCCATTGCGACGCAATATCCGACACCTTAAGAGAGTTGTCGCCGTCTCCCGAAAGCGCATCACCGATGCGGGTGATATCGGGCGAAAGCCTCTTCACTTCCGTCTTCGTCGGTTCAGGCACCGCAGGCGGCGTTACCGGGCGGTCAAAATCCATCCGAAGCTGTGTGCCGCTCGGTCGGGAAACGGGTTTCGGTAACGAAACCTGCTTCGGCACAGCCGCGGTTTCCAACGCCGTTTTTACGGCGTGATATACCGCGCTGAACACAGGGCGTTCGTCCACAAAACGAATTTCCACCTTTGCGGGATGTACATTGGCATCCACCGTTTCGGGCGGCAGGCTGATAAACAGTACGCAGGCGGGGAATTTTCCGCCCATGATCGCACCCTTGTACGCCTGCTCCAAAGCCGCCATAGCCGTGCGCGTTTTTACATATCGACGATTCACAAAGAAATGCTGCATCGTACGATTGGGACGGGAAGCGTTAAGCGCCGATATAAAGCCTTCCACCTTCACACCGTCCAGTATATAGCTGACAGGAAGCAGACTGCGGGAAAAATCACGCCCGAGCACCGCGTAGATACAACCGCGCAGATCGCCGTCACCCGACGTGTTCAATTCTTCCTTGCCGTCCCGCGTAAAGCGGAACGCCACATCGGGATGCGACAGAGCCAGGCGGTCCATCACCGCCGCCACAGCGTTCCCCTCACTCACATCTTTTTTCAGAAATTTCATACGGGCGGGCACGTTGTAAAACAAATCACGTACCGCAATCGTTGTGCCTTTGGCACAGCCGATCGCCGAAAGCTCCCCGGGTTCGCCGCCTTCGATCGTGTAATGGGTACCCTCGAGGTCCTCTTCACGGCGGGTGATCAATTCCACTCGGGAGACAGCCGCCACCGACGCGAGCGCCTCCCCGCGAAAGCCGAGCGTAGAAATCGCATCCAGATCGGGTGCAGAACGCACCTTACTCGTCGCGTGTCTCAAAAACGCAATCGGCACATCATCGCGATCCATTCCCTCGCCGTTATCGGTGACCGCCATATACGTGACACCGCCGTCGCGGATCTCAACGTGAACGGATGTTGCACCGGCATCCATACTGTTTTCCACCAGCTCCTTGATCACCGACGAAGGGCGTTCCACGACCTCTCCCGCCGCGATCAATTCTGCCGTATGCTTATCGAGAACATTGATCTTTGCCACCGCTGTCACCTCCCTGTAATTAAATCGATTTGGCTTCCTTCACAAGCTCATACAACACCTGCATCGCCTCAATCGGCGTCAGCGTGTTGACGTCAAGCTCACGCAGGCGATCCATCACGCTGTTTTCTGCCATCGGAAGAAGCGACAGCTGACCGCTTTCGGGTTCTTCGGCGGAAAACCGTGCCGCCGCACCGCTCGGCATCACAACGCCTTCTTCGGTGAGCGATATCAGAATCTCCTTCGCACGTGTCACAACCGCTTCGGGAATACCCGCCAGCTTCGCGACCTCTATGCCGTAGCTGTCATCGGCAGGACCGCGCACAATGCGGCGCAGGAAGGTGATATCATCACCGCGCTTTTTGACAGCAATATTGTAATTTTTGACGCCGTGAAGCTCCTGCTCCATCACCGTCAATTCGTGATAGTGTGTTGCAAACAGTGTTTTTGCTCCTACCTTTTTCGGATCAACGACAAATTCCAGCACCGCTCTGGCGATACTCATACCGTCAAAAGTCGAGGTACCGCGTCCGATCTCATCGAAGACGATCAGGCTTCTCGAGGTCGCATTATGCAAAATATTCGCAACCTCGCTCATCTCCAGCATAAAGGTAGACTGTCCCGACGCAAGATCGTCCGACGCACCAACGCGGGTAAAGATACTGTCTACCACACCGATGGTCGCCGTTTCGGCGGGAACAAAGCTACCGATCTGCGCCATCAGCACAATCAGCGCCGTCTGACGCATAAAGGTGGATTTACCCGCCATATTCGGGCCTGTGATCACCGCTACGCGGTTTTCGCCGTTGTCAAGAAGCGTATCATTCGGCACAAACGGTGCATCCTGTAAGGATTCTACCACGGGATGACGGCCGTTACGGATCTGGATCATACCGCCCGTATCCACGATCGGGCGGGAATACTGCCGCTTCACCGCGACCTCCGCAAACGAGCAAAGCACGTCAAGACGCGCAACCGCCTGCGCCGTAAACTGGATACGGTGAAGCTGTTCGGCCACGTACATACGCACCTCATTAAACAGCTGGTATTCCAGCGCGACCACACGATCCTTCGCGCCGAGCACACGCGCCTCAAGCTCCTTAAGCTCCTGCGTGATGTACCGCTCGGCATTGGCAAGCGTCTGCTTACGGATATAATGCTCGGGGACTTGATCGGCAAAGGATTTCGAGACCTCGATATAATAGCCGAACACACGGTTATAACGCACCTTCAGTGTCTTGATGCCGGTTTTCTCTTTTTCCTCCGCCTCGATACGGGCAATAAAGCCCTTTCCGTCGGTCATCTCGTAATTAAGCTGATCGATCTCTTCGTTATACCCTTCACGGATCATACCGCCTTCACGAACAGAAAAGGGCGGTTCATCAACTATAGCGCGATCGATCAGATCACGGACATCCTCAAGCGGATCAATGCTTTTCCGAATATCCGTAAGTATCGCCGATTGCACATTCTGAAGCAATTGCTTGATCGGCTCGAGATTGCAAACCGTCTGATGTAAAGAGCGCAATTCCTTGGCATTCGCACTGCCGTACACAACACGCGTCATAATACGCTCCAGATCGTAGATCGACGATAAGCATTCGCGAAGCTCTGAACGAAGAACCGTGTCGTGCACCAGCTCATCCACCGCGTTATGGCGACGGGAAATGGGTGCGGGATTCAGGAGCGGGCGCTCGATCCACGTACGGATCAGACGCTTACCCATCGCCGTGCGCGTCATATCCAGCACACCGAGAAGGGAACCGCGCTTTTCCTTATTGCGCATTGTCTCGAGCAACTCAAGATTGCGTCGAGCTGTCAGATCAAGCTGCATGTACTGGACATCCGAGTACATTTCCAGCTTACGAAAGCGTTCCAATCCGACCATTTGCGTCTGAGCAAGGTAGCTCAGCAAGCAGGCAACCGAACACGTTGCCTGCACCGACTCGGCAAGGCCAAGAGACGCGAGATCCTTTACGCCGAACTGCGACAGCACGGTGCTTTCTGCCGTATCCGCCTGAAAGCACGTCTCATCTGCTACCTGAAGCGGTAGCTGAAGACGCGTCGAAATAAACTCACAAAGCAACCGATCGGCGGACGCTTCCCTGTTCAACAGGATCTCACTCGGGCGGAATCGACCGAGCTCATTGATCGCGCGTTGGGATACGTCATCCCCCGTCAGATGCGTCGTATAGAACTCGCCTGTTGAGCAATCTGCAAAGCTGAGTCCGATCGCTTTGTTCTGCGCACAGATAACGCAGAGATAATTGTTTTTCCCTTCATCAAGCATACTGCTTTCGATAACCGTACCGGGCGTGATAACACGCACCACCTCACGGCGCACCAGCCCTTTTGCCTGTGCGGGATCCTCGGTCTGCTCGCAGATAGCAATTTTGTAGCCCTTCGCCACCAGACGCGCAATGTAGGTCTCGCAGGAATGGAACGGCACGCCGCACATCGGCGCACGCTCCTCCAGTCCGCATTCGCGTCCTGTCAGCACCAGCTCCAGCTCCTGCGACGCCAGCTTGGCGTCGTCAAAGAACATTTCATAAAAGTCTCCGAGACGATAAAACAGAATGGCATCCATATTCTGCTTTTTGACTTCCATATACTGTTTCATCATCGGCGTCAATTCCGCCACACCGTTCACGCCCCTTTCCTATCTTAAAAATCAGTGACAACCGCCGCAGCTTCCGCAGTTACCGCCGCAGGAATGCTCCGCTTCGAGCGTGCGGGGATCCTCACCCTGCGCCGACAACGCCAGGATGCGGTTGATATTCGAGAGCAGGGTATCCATCGCCTGACGAGCAGCGTTATACGCCTGCATGCTTTCATTCGCCATCACACGCGCATACGTCTCGCGAAGCTGCTCGTCGAGCTCCTGAAGCTTCTTCTGATCCTTGTCATCCTTGTTTTCTTCGGTCATAAGCGCCATACGCTTGAGGTTAAACTCACCGATAAGCTCCTGCAGAGCCTGATCCTCATCCGCCTTCGACTGCGCCATCTGCAAAGCGACATAGCGATCGTCCTGCTGCAGTGCCTCGCCCATATCCTTTGCCATTTCCATCAAAATGTCCATTGTCATACTCTCCTGTCTGAAAATAAATTTATAAAACGGATTCGATCTTGCCGATCAGAATCCAGCTTCTGGCCTCTGTAACGGTGACCATCGCGTGTCGTCCGATCAACGAAGGATCCCCTTCCACACGCACGATCACATTATCGGGCAAACGCGCCTCAAGGAAGGCGCCGGCCTCCGTTTCGATCAACGCCTTCATGGTTTTTCCGACCATAGCGGCGGTTCTCTTAGCAGACAACGTTTCCTGCAGAGCGGTCATCTCGCGGAACCACGCCACCTTTTCCTCCGCCGATACGGGATCGGGCATCACGGCGGCAGGTGTTCCTTCGCGCGGTGAATAAATAAAGGTGAAGAGAGACACATAGCCGACCTCCTCGATCAGCGACAGCGTTTCTTCAAAATCCTCTCTCGTTTCCCCCGGGAAACCGACGATCACATCGCTGGTAAACGAAATATCCGGCACGACCGATCGCGCATAGCGGATCAGCTCCAGATAGCTTTCCCGCGTGTAACGACGGTTCATCTCCTTCAGGATGCGGTTGCTGCCCGATTGAAACGGCAGATGAAAATGCCTCGATACCTTTTCGCACGAAGCAATCGTGTCAAACAGCTCTTTCGTCGCATCCTTCGGGTGAGATGTCATAAAGCGGATCAGGAAATCCCCTTCAATGGCGTTGATACGCCGTAACAGCTCGGGAAAATCCACACCGTGCGCCTCTCCCTTACCGTAGGAGTTGACGTTTTGACCGAGCAGGGTAATCTCCTTGTAGCCCTGGGCAACCAGCCCACGCGCTTCCTTCAGAACCGCTTCGGGATCGCGAGAGCGTTCCCTCCCGCGCACATACGGCACGATGCAATAGGTGCAGAAGTTGTTACAGCCGTTCATGATCGGAAGCCACGCCTTAAACGTTCCGTCACGGACAACGGGAATGCCTTCGGCAATGTTGCCGTCCTCCGTCGGGATCGCCACCTTGCGCTTTTGCTCCTCGATCACACCGCACAGAAGCTCGGGAAACCGATACAGCACGTGCGTTCCGCAGATGAGGTTTACAAACGGATAGCTCTTATAGAACTTCTCGGCAATATGCTCCTGCTGTACCATACAACCGCAAAGCACGATCATCAGGTGCGGCTTGCGGCGCTTAAGGTTCTTCAGCGCTCCGACATTCCCGAACACACGATCCTCGGCATGTTCACGCACCGCACAGGTGTTAAACAGGATCAGATCCGCTTCATCGGGGGTTTCCGTAAACCCGAACCCCATCTCCGCAAGCATACCTTTCAGCTTTTCGGAATCGCTTACGTTTTGCTGACAGCCGTAGGTGCGGACATATGCCAGCGGCGAGCGTCCCGTCAGAAGATACGCGTAATAGTCGTGTATACGCGCTGTAAAAGGGCGTTGAGCGGCCAATTCTTCCGGTGTGATCATACGGGTGTTCGCCATACCGCAAACGCCTCCTC
This sequence comes from Clostridia bacterium, assembly GCA_017396175.1. GTDB lineage: Bacteria > Bacillota > Clostridia > Oscillospirales > Acutalibacteraceae > RGIG1959. The sequence continues at coordinate 3,573 of JAFQMR010000112.1, read as the reverse complement.
TCCAATGTGTATACTCAAATTTTATTATAACAAATCTTCTTTTGTATTTCAACGGATAAATACAAATATTTTGTAAATTACGCATTGTTTTTTAAAAGACAAACCGAGCCGTCCTCTTATCAAAAGGACCGCTCGGTTTTGTATTATTTATGATATTGACCGCCCGACAGGATCTGCATCGCACGGTACAGCTGTTCGCACAGCATCACCCGTGCCAGCTGATGCGGGAAGGTCATCGGCGACATCGAAAGCCGCACACGCGCTTTCGCCTTGACTGCCTCAGACAAGCCCCAGGAGCCACCGATCAGGAAGGTAAGATGTCCGTCCCCGCCAACCGCCGCCCGTTCGATCAACGCGGCAAGCTGTTCGGAGGATTGCTCCTTCCCTTCGATACATAACGCAATCGGCATCGACGCAGGATCGAGCTTTGCAAGAAGTCTCTCCCCTTCCGCCTCCGTCACCGCCTTAAGCTGAGCGGGAGACGCCTTGTCGGGTACGCGTTCCTCGGGAACCTCCGTAACCGTAAAGCGGCAAAAGGGCTTCAGACGCTTCTGATACTCCGCACACGCATCACGCCAATAGGCCTCCTTCAGACCGCCGACGCAAAGCACCGTGATCTTATACATGGCTTTGAACCTGTCGGATCAGCGGTGCAACCGCCTGTGCCACGTACTGTCCCATACGCTCAATGCCGGGTTCGGCCAGATGAATGCCGTCCATCGACCAGTGAGAAGGCGGAGCTTCGACACACAGCATTGCAATAATGCCGTCCATCGGCAAATATGCATCGGCAAACTCCTTCGCCACACGACGATACGCATTGATTTTCAGATAAAGATCCTCACGCCACAGATCGGTATCCTCGTGCACGGTAAACGGCTCGATCATCAGAAGCTTCGCATTTGTATTCTCCTTGAAATCACGAAGCAAAGAGCGCAGGTTCTGCTCATATTCCTCCGCCGTCATCGGATCGTTCATATCATAGCGACGCCAGCAATCGTTCACACCGATCATCAACGTCATGATGTCGGGCTGCACATCAACGGTATCCTCCTGCCAACGCTTGAGGAGCTCCCGCGTACGGTCACCGCTGACTCCGCGGTTGACAAACGTAAATTCCTCGTTCGGAAACATCGCGGCAATCGCTTCGGCGGCCACGCGGACATACCCGCTTCCGAGATCCTCGGGATTCGATTTATCGCGGTTCCACTCCGTAATGCTGTCGCCTTGAAATAAGATCTTCATATGCTTCACTCATCCTTTTTATCGGGTAACGCTGTACCACTTACCGTTCTTTTGTGTCGGCATTTTAATGACCTTTTGTTGTTGCTCGCTCGCTTCACCGATCCAGTCAAACAGCCAGCCCTGCTCCTCGGTATTCACAAGACGCACTGCGTAATATTCCTGCGCACCGTCGTATTCCAGCAGATACATCAGATAGACGGGGTTTTCCGCATCGATCACCGCAACCTGCTCAAAGCCTTCGACGCCCTCCCAGTATTTCGGGACGCATTGCATACTGAGCTGGAACCGCACCTCATTCCCCGACGCCTTCGTGTCGAACGACAGCGTTTCGAGCGTTGCTTTTATATTCTCCGTGCCGTTATCCGTGAGGAACTGCTTAAATCCGTCCTCCGTCTGCTTATCGAGCATCAGCTCTGCGTGAGCGGTTGCTACGCGCTCGAGCGCAATTTCGTAGCGTTCGTGAAGCGTCGCGTTATACGCCGAACATAGGAAGAACACAATAAAAGCGCACAGCAGAAGAATCACCACACCGCGCACCCAATTGATCTTCAGCGGATCGGGCTTTTTTCGAACAAACACGCGGTTGATATTGAATAATAGCAGCGGCACGACGGTCAGAACGCCAACCACAATATAAAATATAAGAGTTGCTTGCAAGTCGTCCGCCTCCTTTACAACACTTTGGACAGGAATTGCTTAAGACGTTCGCTCTTCGGATGATTAAATACATCGTCGGGCGAACCCTCCTCCGCCACAATGCCGCCGTCCATAAACAGCACGCGATTACCGACCTCACGCGCAAAACCCATCTCGTGGGTAACCACGATCATCGTCGTTTTCGCTTCGGCAAGCTGTTTCATAACCTCAAGCACCTCACCGACCATTTCGGGATCGAGCGCCGAAGTCGGCTCGTCAAACAGCAATACGTCGGGCTCCATCGCCAAGGCTCTGGCAATGGCGACGCGTTGCTTCTGTCCGCCCGACAGACGGTTCGGATACTCATTCGCCTTTTCCGCAAGACCGACGCGCTCCAAAAGCTCCATGCCGCGCTTTTCCGCCTGCTCTTTCGTCATTTTCTTCAGCTTGACGGGTGCAAAGGTCACGTTTTTGAGCACCGACATATGCGGGAACAGGTTGAACTGCTGAAACACCATACCGACCTTTTCGCGAAGCGTATCGATATGACGCATATTCTGCATCGCCGAAACCCCTTCGATGACAATATCGCCCTTTGTCGGCACCTCAAGAAGGTTGATGCAACGCAGGAAGGTGGATTTACCGCCGCCCGAAGGGCCGACCACGCACACGCAGTCACCGCGGTTAATATGCACGTTGACGCCCTTAAGCACTTCCAGCTCACCGAAATACTTATGAAGATTCTGAACCTCAATCACCGCGACGCATCCTCCTTTCAAGCTTGTTCATACCCGCCGTCATCACCGTTGTAATAATAAAGTAGATGTACGCCGCGCAGAGAAGCGGAATCATATAGTCGTACGCCACCGCACCGATCGTTGTCGCACCCTTGGTCAGATCCATCAGACCGATATAGCCCGCAACCGACGTTTCCTTAAAAAGCACGATCAGCTCATTCACAAGCGCAGGAAGCACATTCTTCACCGCCTGCGGAATAACAATAAACATCATTGTCGTAACGCTCGACAGGCCGAGAGAGCGTCCCGCCTCCGTCTGGCCCTTATCCACTGCCATAATACCGGCACGGATAATTTCCGCCACGTAAGCGCCCGAATTGATACCGAACGCGATCGACGCGATCATAATATCGGGGACACCGGGGAAAATCGGCTGAAGCACCCGTCCGAAAATGATAAAATAAATCACGAGCAGCTGTACGACCGCCGGTGTACCGCGAATGATCGAAACATAGCCGTTCGCGATGCCGACGATCCATTTACGCAAGCCACGTGTAAAAGCGTTTTTGGACGGTGAATCCAGATTCTGAAGCTTCGCAACCGCTACCAGAAGACCGATCACCACGCCGATGGCCGCCGCGATCAGCGTCAGCTGAAGCGAGACAAGAAGACCATCCACGAGATAGGTATACCGATCTTCTTTGATTACCGATACAAATACGGCGTTCGAAAAGCCCGACACCGCATCGTGGAACGCCTGAACAATTCCTTCAAACATAACGAAGCGTTCCTCCTTCCCAAGATAAATACAACGTACAAACACACAAACCGAAAGCCGACCGTCGAGCAGTCGGCTTTCGGATGCGTTCCAAAAAGACTTATTTGATGTACTTCTCAACGATCTTGTCGAACGTGCCGTCCGCCTTCATATCGTTGATCGCGTTGTTGATCGCGT
>JAFQMR010000111.1 GCA_017396175.1 Clostridia bacterium | reverse complement strand
GGTACGGCGTCCGCGGATCAGATCGCCGAACCGCTGGACAATGACGCCGCCGCCGAGCATATTGCTGAGCTTCGCGATCGACTCACCGTAGCCGTTGGAGTCCTTGAACGGTTCGGAAAAACGCTGTGCCACCAGCAAGGCAAAGTTGGTGCTTTCCGTTTGCTTGGCGGGATCCTCATAGCTGTGGCCGTTGACGGTGATGATGCCGTTGGTGTTTTCGTTAACCACGGCGCCTTTCGGGTTCATACAGAAGGTGCGGACTTTATCACCGTAGGTTTCGGTACGGTATACGATCTTACTTTCGTACAGCTCGTCGGTCAGATGCGCAAACACGGCGGCGGGTAATTCAACACGGACACCGATGTCCACACGGTTGGATTCCGTGGGGATGTTCAGTTCCTTGCAAACGGTTTCCATCCATTTACTGCCGCTTCGACCGACCGAGATGATGCACTTGTCGCAGGAGTACGATGCTCCGTCGCAGTGAACGGCATAGCCGTCTTGCAGGACCTCGACCGAACGGACGGGCGTGTCAAAGAAAAACGTTATCTTGTCCTTGAGGTAGGCGTAAAGATTTTCGAGCACAACGTAATTGATGTCCGTTCCCAGATGGCGGACGGACGCATCCAACAGATGCAGATCGTTTTGGATGCACAGCGTCTTAAAGCGCGTTCCCGCTGTCGAATACAGCTTGGTGCCTTCGCCGCCGAAGGCGAGGTTGATGTCATCGACATAGTGCATCAGCTCGAGAGCCTTGGCTTTACCGATGTACTCATACAGCGTACCGCCGAAATCGTTCGTAATGTTGTATTTCCCGTCAGAGAAGGCACCCGCACCGCCGAAGCCGCTCATAATGGAACAGCTTTGGCAACCGATACAGGATTTGATCTTATCGCCGTCGATCGGGCAACGCCGACGGCTCAGCTCATGGCCGGCTTCGAACACCGCCACCTTCAGGGCGGGGTTTCTTTTTGATAATTCGTATGCCGCAAAAATACCGCCGGGGCCGGCGCCGATAATAATGACATCATACTTCATAGTGCGATCCTCCGTGCCGTGCTTGCTATTGCTTTGCATCGGCTGATTGTTTATACAAAGTATACCATAGTCGGCGGAAACATTCAACCGTTTTTTCGCACATAAGATAAAGCGGTGAAAACGGGAAATGCGACGGGGGACGTATTGAAAAATAGGAAATCCTATTATATAATAAAGAAAGCAACCCCCGATTCGACATTTTTTTGCGGAGGAGAGTTTTTTTATGACGATGAAACGAATGATGGCCCTGGTGGCGGCGATCCTGTGTCTGACACTGACCGCCTGCACCGCACAACCTGTTGCAGAGGAGGACAATACCTTGGACAAGACGACACCGTATCGCGTTCTGTTTATCGGTAACAGCTATACCTACTATAACGAGCTGTGGGACCTGTTTGCTCAGGTGGCGGAGAGCGGCGGCTATACGGTGACCGCCGATCACGTGACGCAGGGTGGCTATTATCTGGATCAGTTTACGAACCCCGCCGATCCGTTCGGCAAGGAGCTCAGCGAGAAGCTGGCGGAAAACCGCTATGATTACGTCTTTATTCAGGAGCAGAGCACGTGTCCGTTTACAAACTACGAGCGCTTCGAAGCGGCGGCAACACAGCTTCACGGGATGATCGTCGAGAACGGCGCACAGTGTGTGCTGTATCAGACGTGGGCGCGTGAAACGGGCAGTCCCGCGCTGTCGGCGAACCGCTGGACAAACAAGGGGATGACCGAGGATCTGCGTGAGGCGTATGAGACGCTCGGCGAGACGCTGGAGGTTCCCGTATCGCCTGTCGGAACGGCGTTTTACGACGTCCATACCCATCATAAGGACATCGACCTCTATGATGCCGATACAACGCATCCGTCGCCCGCAGGCTCGTATCTTGCGGCGCTGTGCCATTACGCAACGGTGACGGGCGATGATCCCCGTAACGTGACTTTCAACGCGGGGGAGAGTGAAGAAACCGCCGCTGTGCTGAAGGAAGCCGCGTACAACGCGTGCTTTGCCGAGTAATCCAAAGGAGAGACGTTTATGCTTGCCAGTTTGCAGGTTTCGTTTGAAGCGGTAATGCCGATTTTTCTGCTGATGGCGGTCGGCTACGGCATCAAATGCTGTCGGCTGGTGGATGAGACGGTATTTGCCGCTTTGAACAAGCTGATCTTTCGTGTGTTTCTGCCGATCCTGCTTTTTCAGAATATTCGCTCGTCGGATGTGACGGCGGTGCTGGATTGGCGCTTGATCGGACTGGCGGTCGCGTTGGTGCTCGTGCTGTTTGTGATCGGATATTTCGCTGTCAAGGTGCTGACCGACGATGACCGCAAGCGCGGTGTGATGGCGCAGGTGTTTTTTCGCTCCAATTTCGCGATTCTCGGCATTCCGATCGTTGATTATGTCTGCCGCGGACAGGCGGAAGGACGCGTGTCGATGGTGGTCGCCGTGCTGGTGCCGCTGTTTAATGTGCTGGCGGTCATTGTGCTGGAGCGGTATCGCGGCGGCAAGGTGAAGCCGCTTCGGCTTTTGAAGGGCATCGCCACCAACCCGCTGATCATTGCGTGTGCGCTCGGGGCGGTGAGCCTTGCGTTGCCGTTTACACTTCCGCCGCTTCTGGACGGGGCGGTCGTTTCGCTCAGTGAGGTGGCGTCACCGCTCAGCCTTGTGGTGCTCGGTGCGGGCTTCACCTTTTCGGGTGTACGCGGATATGCACGCGAGTTGACGGTAATGACGGCGGTGAAGCTGATTGCGGCACCGCTTTTCAGCCTGACGGTTGCGGCGCTTTGCGGCTTTCGCGGAGAATCGCTTGCGTGCATTCTGGCGGCGTTCGGTGCGCCGATGGCGGTGTCATCGTTTTCAATGGCGCAGGAAATGGACGCGGACAGTCAGCTGGCGGCACAAGGCGTGGTGGTCACGTCGGGTACTTGCTTACTGACGTTGTTTGTGTGGGTGTTTTTGCTCAGTGTGATCGGCCTGATTTAAAAAAGGATGTTGTATCATGACAATTATTGAATTTTTTTCGTCCGATCCGATTGAAAATGCGGCATCGCTGATCACGCTTCAGCCTGACCGCGTCGTTTTCCTCGGTCGATCCGAAGCGATGACAGAGGATACTGAAAAACGGTATACGGCGTTGCGTGATGCATTGAAGCTCAAAACAGAGTTTGTTTTTCGGCCGTGGGACATCGGGAGCGTATCCGCTATGTGCGGAACGCTGAAGGAATTGATCGCCGAGTATGCGCCCGTCCGAATCGATCTGACGGGCGGCGATGAACGGGCGCTCCACGTGAGCGGCCGTGTGGCGGAGCAACTGTCGGATGCGGTGCCGATGCATCGGTTTGACACGCGAAGCGGCACAGCCTGCGAGTTCCCGTCGGGTGCACCGTTATCGCTCAAAAAGCCGCTTGCTTTGAGTGTGGAGCAGTTTACGGCGCTTTACGGCGATAAGATCGCGGGTTCGCCGAACGGACAAGCACTTTCGTCATGGAAGGAGACGGCGGCTTTTGAGAAGGCGGTCAGAGGGGTGTGGAAGGTCTATACACAAAAACCTTCCGACTGGAATACACAGCTGAAGCATTTTCTGGAATGTGTCAAATACCGTGTACACTGTGAGGATCCCCTTGAAATTCGACTGGATGAGTCGCGTATCAAAAGGAACATACAACGATGGGGAACCAAGGTCAACGATGTCCGCAACCTTTTGTCGCGCTTAGAAAGCCAACAGGTGGTTGCTCGACTCGGGGATCTGCATTTCCGCTATGACTCCGAAGAGGCGAAGCATTGCCTGTCCAAAGAGGGAAATGCCCTGGAGATGTATACGCTCCTGCTCGGGATGATTGCAAAGAACGCGGATGGCACAAAGGTGTTCTGTAACGCGAAAACCGGCGTATACTTCGATTGGAACGGTTCGTTCGGTGAACGGCACAACGTACACAACGAGGTGGACGTGATGCTGATGCGCGGAGTCTGTCCCGTGTTTATTTCCTGCAAAAACGGTGATTTCGGTTTAGAGGAGCTGTTTATGCTTCGCGCGATCGCCGAACGTTTCGGAGGAAAACATCCGACCGCCGTATTGGTCACAAACGGTGCGGTCTCCGATGCGGAGGCGGAGCGTATGGCGCAAATGGGGATTTACTTGATTCAACATGTGTTCTCTCTTACGGAAGAGGAGTATATTCAAAAGCTGACGGAAGCGGCAACACATATTTAACGGCACGAGGAGGCGCACACTATGCGGAAGAGCATCGGACAATGGTTGTTGCGCATTGTATTGACGGTGATGCTGGCGCTGATTCTGGCCTCCTGCGCCGTTACGGCGGCTGTTTTTGTGATGTCTTCGTTCGGCGTTTCATGGCCACCGTCGTCCGAAACGTCGTTCGAAACGGTCCCCGCTCCCGATTACGATACCAATCCCTATTACACGAATCTTTTGCAGATCGAATGCCTTGATAACGGTTATTACTATGCGCGGCTCGACGAGGGATTACAGCGCCAGTACGAGTATATTCTGCATGAAGTCCTGCGGACGGCGACGGAGGATACGGCGCTGTCCGACGGCGGTGACGGCATTTCGCTGACGCTTCGCGGGTATGCGCATACGGAGGAGACGTTGGAGACGTTATTCTTTTCGGTCTACAACGATCATCCCGAGCTGTTTTTTCTCCGCTCCGGCTATACCTACAGCTGCCGCGGAAAAACCGCGACGCTCGGGTTGCGGTATTCTATGAATGCTGCAGAGCGTATTGCCGCACAAAAAGCGGTGACGGACGTGATCCGAACGCTTGGGGAAGGGTGTCGGGAGACGGATCCCTATGCCGTGGAGCTCTATTATCACGATGCGCTTGTCACGCGGTGCACCTACGATGAGGAGGCGGCAAAGGCGGACTCCGACAGCCTGTTGTTTGCTCGGAGCAGTTCTCCTTATGCGGCTCTTGTTGAGGGGCGTGCGATCTGCGGCGGCTATGCGCGGGCGATGCATTGGTTACTGGCCGAAGCGGGCGTCCGCTCGACCGTGATCTGTAACGACGATCACGCGTGGAATATGGTGTGGATCGACGGTGAGCCGTACCATCTGGATCCGACGTGGAATGACACGGAGGATGCCTTTATCATGCATAGCTATTTCAACGTGACGGATGCCGATCTGCTCTCTGGGCGGGAGCTGGATATCCGCACGGCGACGTTCCCGACAGCGACCGCAACACAAGCCAATTATTATTATCGGGAAGGCATATTCGTGGAAGCCGTGCCGTCCGAGGCGCTGACGGAAGCGATCCGCACGCAGGTCGAGCAAGGGGAGACGTGTGTGGAGCTGCGGTTTGCACCGTCGGTGTATCAAGAGGCACTGAGGTACGTTGACAGCGGTGAGGTGTTTGCCGCGTTCGGGTTTCTCGATGAGGAAGAGGAGTTGGCAATATGGCGGAGGATCGCCTACTCGACGGATGACCGTGTGCATACCGTTGTGCTGACGGCAAGCGGTTCATAAATTCTCGAGTTTTTCGCGAAGTTTCTCTTGACAATTACACCTGCGTATGGTATCATAATTCTCGCTGTGACGGAATCTTTATATACGCGGGTGTAGTTCAATGGTAGAACCCCAGCCTTCCAAGCTGGTCGCGTGGGTTCGATTCCCATCACCCGCTCCAAATGTTTCCGCCACGCTTTTTATAGATGCGCCTGTAGCTCAGCTGGATAGAGCATCTGCCTTCTAAGCAGAGGGCCAGGGGTTCGAGTCCCTTCAGGCGCGCCATATATGGTGGGTATAGCGCAGTTGGTTAGCGCGCCAGATTGTGGCTCTGGAGGCCGAGGGTTCGAATCCCTCTATCCACCCCATATTTTGGGATGTAGTCTAGTGGTAGGACAGCAGACTTTGACTCTGCCCGTGCTGGTTCGATTCCAGCCATCCCAGCCAATCGGAAAAGTGCCGAAAACCCTTGATTTCAAGCGGGTTTCGGCACTTTCGGCTTTTACGCCGTAAAACCGCAAAGCGGGTTTAAGCTGTCAATTCCGATGTTGCCATCACTTTAAAAAAGCGGAAGCCGACCTCTACGAGGATCTATCGAACGCAGTGCGTTCAGGCGAAACCTCTAAGCCGACTTCCGATTCAAAGTGTTCAAAATATCAACCCCGCTGTACGATGTCTTGCACGGCGAAGATTCGATACAGATAATGGTAAAAAACTCCTGCTGATTTACGTACAGCAGGAGCTTTTTTCTTGTTACCGCGATTGCAGGCAGGACTGCAGAAAGGCGCGATAGTCCTGCATCTGGCGGTTTTGCGGCTCGACGGACAGCACGTAGCTGACACGCCCAAGCAGTTTTTGTGCATAGCGTTCGGGGGATTCGTCGATCCCGCAGTGTAAGAGGTGGGAGGCGATCCCGAATTTTCGGCAATAATACAGCTCCTGACGGAGCGCCGCTTTGTAGCCCGACGGAATATGTGTCGTCTCGTTGACGACGATTCCCGTGACGGCTTGCTTTTGACCTGTTCGCGCGACCACCGTTTTGCGGTTGTTCAAAAACAGACCGAGGGACTGCAGTTCCTTTCTCACAAAGCGAATGACGGGGTGCGGATCAAAGTCACCCGAAAAGGTCATATCGTCACAGTAGCGGGTATAGGTGATATCCTGCTGCGCGCACCATTGCCCGACGCGCTCGTCAAAATCCCGCATGATGATGTTGGAGATCGTCGGAGAGGAGGGAGCGCCCTGCGGCAGGGTGTCGTTGTATATGCATAACAGCGACAGAAGTACGCGGTTCTGCTCGGAATACCGTTCCTTCGGAAACGCTTTTTCTTTTACGAGCGGATAGATCAGGCTGTCATAGAAATGACGGATATCCATCTTCAGCAGTACAGGCTTTCCGACATGAGGAGCGGCGTTTCGCTTGGTACTGCCGCCCGCGCGGTAAGCCGTGGCATAGGCGGACACCGCTTCGAGAGACAGCAGGCGGTCGTTGATACGACGCTGAATGGCTTTCAGCAAGGCATCCGGGACGTGTAGCCGCCTCGACTCTCCGTTACCCTTCGGAACGGAGACGGCGCGGTAATGCCGCCCGATGTGATTGCTGACGCTGTATAAGGCTTTAGAGGAAAAGCCGAGATCGCTTGTGAGGGAGGAGAGCTCCTTATAGACGATCATAACAAAGCACTCCTCCCGTTTTATCTATTTGCGAAACAAGACAATGTGAATTTCGATGCGGCAAAGCTGTATTTTTGAACCCATGCAATGGGTTTCCATACAGCGGAGCCGTCTTCGAATGAACGAAGTGAATCGGTTTAAAGGCGGTGCATCCCGACTGCGACTCGCGGTCGGTGCCGATGGGGATCGACTTGCTCTGATGCTTCGCAAAAAAGATACAGAATCGGGTTACCGCAAGGTCGCTTTGACGATGTCGATCGACTGCGAGCCGGGGGTGAAGCGCATCGTATCGCCCGCTCCTTCGTAGACGCCCTCCGTGTAGTGGATGACGGTGCGCAGACTGTCTTGCTGTTTTGCGAGGTATTCGAGCATCGGCAGGATCACGCGGAACCGTTCTCCCGTCAGATTGCATTCGGCGTTGGTGAGCAACGTCTGATAGTCGCCTTCGATAGAGCGGGAAGGGCGGATATACTGCTTTAAGTAGGTCATCATCAGCGTGGCGTGCATCTGTGTGCGTTCGGTGATGCCGCCCTGCCAATTGTTGTATTGCAGGAGATTGGCAACCTGATTGGGGTTCAGCGCCTGCTCGCCTGCCGACAGATGGATCGAAAAACTGCCGTTCGGGCTTTGCTCGTTCACGTCGACGGGCAGATCGACGATCAGCGGTTCCTGCAACGAGCGGAAATACGTTTGTACATCGCTGTAGGACAGCACGGCGTAATAGTCTACCGACTTACCGAGATAGGTCATCAGCGACAGCTGACACGCTTCGGCGCGACCGTTGCGGAATCGCGTGAACAGGGTGTCGGTGTCGGAGATCGCCGTTTGCGGCGGCAGTCCC
>JAFQMR010000009.1 GCA_017396175.1 Clostridia bacterium | reverse complement strand
TTTGGCGCGCCCGAAGGGATTCGAACCCCTGACCTTTTGATTCGTAGTCAAACACTCTATCCAGCTGAGCTACGAGCGCATATGCAGTTGGGTGTTCTCGCGAGAACAGACACTATTATAGCAGTTTAGCCGCATTTGTCAAGAGGGAATTTGCAAGAAATCCAAAAATTTTTTCGGGATTCCTTTCCGCCGTAACAATTTTTTTGAAAATTCGACTTTACAAACGGCGTTCGGTGTGTTATACTACTTAAAGCTGTGCGCCGTGACGCGTGCAGTGTGCCGATCACCCGGACGGCGGAGTATGCCTGTTCGTTGGGACACCTTGGTTCCCCGCTCTGGGTATTTGGGCGAAAATTAAAGAAAGGTGGTAATCATTATGATGTTACCCGAGCAAAAGCAAGAAATCATTCAGGCGTATGCCACTCACGAAGGCGACACCGGTTCTCCCGAGGTTCAGATCGCTGTTCTGACCCGCCGCATTGCGGATCTGACCGCGCACCTGAAGGATCATCCGAAGGATCACCACAGCCGCCGCGGCCTTCTCAAGATGGTCGGTCAGCGCCGTGGCCTGCTTCAGTATCTCATGAAGAAGGACATCAACCGCTATCGTGCGATCATCGAGAAGCTCGGCATCCGTAAATAAGATGGCTTTTGAGGCAGGCGGGCGCTTCCCGCCTGCCTCAAACTGCATAAAAAAACCGTACAGAATGGAGCGGTCAACGGGCGTTTTAGCAGTGAAGCGGGCGGCGAAAGAGACTTTCCGCCGTCGGCTTTATTGCTAAAATACCGCTTGCCGCCTCATAAAAATAAAAGGAGGCAAACTATTATGTCTATGAGCAAGATCGAAACGTTCGACAGCTACAAAGTGTTCGAAACCACGCTCGCAGGCCGTCCGCTCGTCGTGGAGACGGGCAAGGTGGCCCAGCTCGCCAACGGCTCCTGCCTGGTGCGCTACGGCGAGACGGTGGTGTTGTGCGCGGTGACGGCGTCCGCCAAGCCCCGCGACGGCATCGACTTCTTCCCGATGTCTGTCGATTACGAAGAAAAGCTGTATGCGGTGGGCCGCATCCCCGGCTCGTTCCAGCGCCGTGAGGGCCGTCCCTCCGAAAAGGCGATCCTCACCTCGCGTGTGATCGACCGCCCGATCCGTCCGCTGTTCCCGAAGGATATGCGTAACGACGTGTCCATCGTCTGCACCGTGATGTCCGTGGATCCCGATTGCCCGCCCGAGACGACGGCGATGATCGCGGCGTCCATCGGCATCTCCATCTCCGACATTCCGTGGGCCGGCCCCATCTCGGGCGTGGTCGTGGGCCTGGTGGACGGCAAGTTCGTCATCAACCCGACCGCCGAGGAGGAGAAGGTCTCCGAAATGCACGTCACCGTGGCGTCCACTGCCGATCTCGTGGCGATGATCGAAGCGGGCGCGAACGAGGTGGACGACGAGACGATGTTTGACGGCATTATGGCCGGTCACGAGGCGAACCAGAAGATCGTGTCCTTCATCAACGATATCGTTGCCGAGATCGGCAAGCCGAAGTTTGAGTTCACCTCCAACGATCCCGATCCCGCGATGTTCGAGGCGATCAAGGAGTTCGCGATCGACGATGTCAAGTTCGCGCTCGACACCGACGACAAGCGCATCCGCGACGAGCGTCTTCTGCCCGTCTACGAAGCGGTTCACGCGAAGTTCGACGAGGAATACGCCGACCAGATCGAGAAGATCGACGAGTGCATGTACAAGCTGCAGAAGTTTGTCGTGCGTCGCTGGCTGCTCGACGAGGGCAAGCGCGTTGACGGCCGCAGCATCGACGAGATCCGTCCGCTGGCGTCCGAGG
>JAFQMR010000110.1 GCA_017396175.1 Clostridia bacterium | reverse complement strand
TGGCGCCCTTGCAAAACACCTTTTTTCCGTTAACGATCACCGTAAAGCAGGAAAACTCTTCATTCAAATCGTTACCCTGCAGATACGGCGCTTCTTTCACCTTCAGCGATTGCTCATATTCCAGCGAGCCGGGCTTATCGAAAAGCTCCAAAACGCGAATCGTGCGAATACCAAAGCGCGTGCTCTTTTCGCTGAGCAACGCGCCATCCTCGCTCAACACGCGAACGTTGAATGAATACAACGGTTGTTCACCGTACCCGTTCGGCCACCACAGCTGCGGCGACGCAATCGAAATGCGGCTGTCAACCGTATCCTCCACCACGATCCGCCGTTGGTGCCAAACCGTTTCCCCGTCAGGGCTGACGATCTCCCATTCCAGCCAGGTATTATTGCCAACTTTTTCGAAATCCGCCTGAATATATATTTCCGCACCTTCGTCATCCAAATGCGTCGTTGAAACGTACACGCAATCGATCTCGGTAACCGACGGTTGCTCCAGCAACACGTCACCGATAATACCCATGGTAACAAAGCGGTCGACCCAGTCCCAGCCAAACGTGCATTGCATACGGCGAATATGAACCCGCTCGCTCGTAAAGGCGGCCGGATACTCCGGATAACCGCTGACAACCTCTATCGGGGAATAGAATCGCACACGAAGCTGATTGCGTCCCGTTTTGATAACCGAAGACACATCAAAGCTATGGTACACAAACATATCGTCGCAGTAGCCTAATTTTTGCTCATTCAGGAACACGTCGCAAAACGTGTCCAAGCCCTTGAACACGATTCTCAAACCATCCGCGCAGCCGTCAAATTCAAATTCACGGCTGTATTCAAAGTTCGCCTTTTCAATAAACTGGCTATCGTTTGCCGCATATCCCTGAAAATAATCCTTCAATATTCCTGCGCGCAGCAAATCGGTATGCGCACACCCCGGTACAACCGCCTCGAATTGAATCGGCAGTGCATCGGCAGACCAATACCGTCCCGTCCACTGACCATTCAAGCTAATTGTTCTTTCCATACCCAGACATCCTCTCTTTATATTAGCATATACGATCATGCCTATTTCATTTTTACCGATGCCGCTCTACGGGAAAATATTGGTTTTAATACCAGCATCCACAACATCTTTAACAATAGCATCAAAACCCATAGATGTCAATACGAGTTGTTCCATCGTCGTGTATTTATCCGACTCCGAGCCAATTGCCGTAAACGCGCTGTGTATATCCTGTTTGTATTCTGCCCGCCACTCGGCAAACGGCAATTCCTTTCCGCTGTGTACCCCCTCACCGTTATCCGTGCTCATACAAATCGAAGAGCCCTTCGGAAGGTAAATAGAATTGTGATCCATCTCGGCTTTTTCAAAAAAAGCAGAGCCTATCGTCGAAACGCTGTACACACGATTCCGTTCGTTTCGATTATAGAACGTGTTACCCGTCATACGGACGTTGAGTATCGGGGAGTAATACGGATACACCAGCACGTCGGTCATCTTCACCTGACCGCCGCCGACCAAATCCGGTCGCGCCGGTGTGCCCCCCTCGCCTTGGTTGATACACACGTTGTCCTCGCACTCAACCGTTTACGTTTATGTACTAAGCATCCCACATATTAAAATCGCTGCCCTTGTATTTCACACCCCCCTTTTTCGCATAGCATTAACTCGTTATTCACGCGCGTCCATTCGAGCCGAACAGGCAAATCTTCTCCTTTATGACTTCTCGCATCGCCATCACCTTTTGCGCACGGCTCTCGTGGTAATCGCCGCAAAACGCCTTAAGCGCCTGTGCACCGCCCGCATATATGTCGGTAAAAATATTCACCTTTGTAATGCCGCTTTGTATGCATTCCTTCAGATCTGGCTCTGTCAGACCTGAGCCGCCGTGTAAAACAAGCGGCGTGGAAATCGTGTTGCGAATCACTCTTAACCGTTCCACGTCCAGCTTCGGCGTGCAGGTATACGTGCCGTGTGCGGTACCGATGGCAATCGCCAGGGCATCAATATTGGTTTTTTCCACAAAATCCCTTGCCATAGCGGGATCGGTATAGAACTTGGAGGGATCCTCCAAATGCGAATCGCCCTCCTGCGACCCGATATTGTCCCCCACGTGCCCCAATTCGCCCTCAATGGTAGCGCCTCTCGCATGCGCTATAGCAGCCATTTCCGCTACCGCTTTTACGTTATCCTCGTACGACGCCGTCGAGCAGTCATACATCACCGAGCTAAACCCTACCTCCAACGCTTCCATACATTTCTCGAACGTTAAGCCGTGATCGAAATGGATGGCAACCGGCACGGACGCCCGTTTGGCCATGTTCACCATAGCGGGACCGATGAGCTGTAATTCCGCGTGACGAAGCAACACCTCGGCTGTGCCCAACATAATCGGAGAATTCAGTTCTTCCGCAGCGGAAATTGCCGCCTCGATCGCATCCGTATCGGTGGTGTTAAACAACCCAACCGCATAATGCCTGTTTTGGGCATCCTGCAGCATATCTTTCATATTTACCAGCATAGCAACAACCTCTAATGCATCAATCCGTAATCTGCGGTGCTCTCACGAGCCGCTTGTCCGTAAACTCATCCGTTTCATCGGTGCTTTTGGTCGAAAACTCGGAAATAACCGCGCCTTCTTCACCCGCCTGGAACCAATGCCACGTTTCCGGCATAATCGTATATTGCTCTCCGGGATACAGCACAATCTCATGGAAAACGCTCACGTCGGTCTCGGGAATTCTCGCCTGTACCGCCTCGCGCGTGCCGTCACCGGGCACATATAGATACACCTTCCCGTAACGGCATCGAAACGTCTCCTCTTTGCCTTCCCGCCCGTCGGTCGGTACGTGCTTATGCTCCGGGCATGTCTGCCCCGGAGTGAGCGCCATCTCCTTAGCGCAGACCCGCTCGGTGTTTATGTAGGTCAGCAACTGAAGGCCAACCTTGTCCACGATACCGATGCCGTGGTCACACACCTCAATATTGTCTTTTTCCTTTTCCGTCAGCACGATACCCGCTTTATCATACAAGGCGAGGGCGGCTTTTACCTGACGATCAAACTCAGCTCTTGTCATAACGGTAACCTCCCATATTTTTTCATTATTTGCTGTATCTCACCCTTGGATTTCATGCCGTCGGTTGAATTCGCCGCAAACAGGCTGCAGGCGGCTGCCGCCGATGCGAAGTCCAACAGCTCCTGATCGGAATAGCTGTTATACAAGGCATATAAACAGCCCGCGCAGAATGCATCTCCGGCACCGACGCTGCCTTTTATGCAATCCGGCGGCAGATCCAACGACGGCACTTCCGTAAACTCACCGCTCGGCACGTCGAGCACGAACGAGGACGTCTTACTGTGAACGATCACCTTGTCCTGTACGCCGCAATCGCGCATATTCTCCATACATTGCCGTACGACGCTTTTGTTTAGGCGATCTTGCGTATCATATGCCTCTTGCCGAAAGATGACGCAGCACTCGATCTCGTTCATGATCGCATAATTGCAATACTTTAACGACGGTATGATTTTTTTAGCGTAATCCACCTCGCTGTCGCTTACGACATCGATTGAGGTCTTGATTCCCGCTTTCTGCACGTCGTGTAAGAACGCCGCCATAACCGTCCCGTATTCCTTATGCGGCTTATCAAAAGCATCCAGCAGCAGGATATAGCCGATGTGCAGTATACTGCAATCCAGAGAAGCGATATCGATATCCTCCGGTGCAAAATCGGCATTCGCCCCTTTTCGGTGGAAAAACGTTCTTTCGCCGGCGGGGACGCTCATCACGTCGCAAAAGCTCGTGACATTTTCGTAAGATAAGGAAATGCCGTCAACCGAAATGCCGTGTTTCATAAGCTGCGCTAAAATAAAACGGCCGTTTTCATCCAATCCCACCTTACCCAACGCGTATATTGGAATCGTTTGGTCAATCTTCGCCAGATCGATTGCCGTATTCGGCACACACCCGCCTACGGCATAGGTGGTGTCGGTCACATACGTGAGCATTCCCATTTAGGATACATCTCGATATTTTTCACGATATCCGTAATAATGTTTCCGGCAACGGCGATGCCCCGCTTAGCGCCAAACAGCAGATAATCCACCGTCACACCGAAAACGGCAGAAATCCTGGGCAAAACCGTTATATCGGG
>JAFQMR010000008.1 GCA_017396175.1 Clostridia bacterium | reverse complement strand
CTTTATTGACGGAAAAATTTTGATGACCGATAAAAACTGGATCCGCGATCACGTTCACGTGATGAAAGCAATGCGGCATTGGGAATATGACCTGAAATCCTTTTTGGATTTTATCATTGAAACACAACGTGAGGACGGTCAGTTTTACGAGCTTATCAAGCAGGTCGACGACAGGCATTGGAGCAAGGTGCGCGAGGATTGCTACGTTATGTATCCCGAGGATAATCTTTCTCTCGTTCGTCTGGAGCTTGAGGCGGATGTTGAATATCTTGTGGTAGAGGGTGCGGTTTATCTCTATAGAACGACGGGCGATGACGAGTGGCTTAAAAAGGTTTTACCAAAGCTTGAAAAAGGCATTAATTATATGACGTCCGATGAAAAACGCTTTGATAAAGAGTGCGGACTTGTAAAAAGACCTTTCACCATCGACACCTGGGACTTCACCTACCTCCCCGACGCGAGCGAAAACCGAAGGATAGATCCCGACAGCCCGATGTCGGTTATGCACGGCGACAACTCGGGCGTGTATCAGGCAATGCATCAGCTTGCCTGGCTGAACCGCAGGCTTAGAAACGAAAAGAAGGCAAAGGAATGGGAGGCACGCGCAAAGGCGCTTCGGGAAAACATATTCAAGCATCTGTGGAACGGAAAATTCTTCATACATCAGCTGCACCTGAATCACGACGGTATTGACGAGCTTGAGGGCGAGCGTCTATCTCTTTCCAACACCTACGATATCAACAGAGGTTTGACCGATATCGAGCAGTCGAGATCGATCATCAGAGAGTATATGGCGAGGCGCGAGCGCACGAGCTGCTTTGCCGAATGGTTCTCTATAGACCCTCCGTATGAAAAATTCTTCAAATATACCCCGGGCAGATACGTAAACGGTGCCATTTCACCCTTCACGGCGGGCGAGCTCGCGAAGGCGGCGTTCAATAACGGATATGAGGAATACGGATGGGATATCATTCAACGATTCATAGAACTTGTGGAGCGTGACGGAACAACTTATTTCCTTTACGATACCGATGGAAAGCCCCAACCCGAGGGCGGCCCCAGCGCGTGGGGCGCAGCCGCTCTTGTCAGCGCGGTTGACGAAGGACTTGCGGGTATCAACGACATTGGCGTGAATTACGATGAGATATTCTTTGCTCCGAAATTTCCCGTTACACATTATACCGAGCTTCGCTATCTGACGGGATACGAGGTTACAAAGGCGATGGTTGACGTGCGATATATACTGACCGACGAGGGTATGCGCTATGACGTATATTCTCCCGCAAAGAAGATACGGGCGCATATTCTTCTGCCCAAAGGTAAAAAATGCAAAACGATCCTTGTAGATGGCAGTGAATACGGTTTTGAAAGCGAGCTTGTCGGTGAATCCGTATATGTCAATTTTACCTGTTGGGCAAGTAAAAAAGCATCTTTTGAAATATTGTTTTTAAGTTAACTGTATTTTTTCAAAGTAGGTTAAAAGAGAGCGAACTGAACAGGTCAATTCGCTCTCAAATCTACCGAAATATGGGCTTTTTCCGCTATATTTAGCTGAGTGTTGAGGACTTTGAGGTGTAGGTATCATCAATTTACTTATGTGCTGGTCAACGACCCGACCAGTGGGTATGGGATATTTGTGGAGAATATGCTGGGAGCGGCGGAGTAAACAAACGGGATACTGCAAAGATGCGGTATCCCTTTCCATACCCCACTTAGTGTGATGACAATGTCCCATGTCCCACAACATACCCACACCCGAACTGCATCCCGCCGCGCGCAAACGCCGCCAACGCCTCAAACACCGCCGCAGCCTCGACCGCACGAGTCTTCATAAATATATAACTCACCCGACCGCCCTCATACACCTCTTCGGCAATGCGCAGCGACACAAGCGCATCCACAGCCTCGTATACGGCTTCCGCATCTGTTTTGCACCCTTCCGAAACTTCCCGTACGGTAAACGGATGATCGAACAGGTCATGCTCACTCATAAAATTCTCAAGCGAACCGAAGTCGTCGGGCATCCCCTCAAACGCTTTTTCGTACAGATACGCGAACACTTTCCTCACATCAGCCGAACACAGCTTCCTCAGCGCCGCGGCGGTTTCGGGACTTTCAAACACCCGGCCGCCGTTTTTTATGTCAAGCGCGGACGCGACGACCGACAGGTCTTCCGAGATAAACGCCGCGCCGTTGCCGGTATACGAGATCGCGCCGATGCTGTAGCCCGAATTGATGTGCGCGTTCATCTCGCCGTCACGCTCGAACCGCACCATGTACCGAAGCGACTGCGTGTTCTCGAACAGCTCATAAAACAGCCGGTTGCGTATCGTTTTCTGCATTTCGACGGCGAATTTGTTGCACCGTGCGTTCAGATCTCCGCCTTTGCCGTTTTCGGCAATGCCGTACAGCTCGTCGAGCGTTATGCCGAGCGCACGGGCAATATCCGGCAGCAGCATGACATCGGGCAGCGATACCGCCGACTCCCACTTCGACACCGACTGATTGCTGACCCCCACAAGCTCGCCGAGCTGTTCCTGAGTAAGACCGCGCTGCTTTCTGTATTTTGCTATATTTTCGGATATCATCATATCTTTTTCCTCCGCTGTGTTTGGTATGTACATATTATAGCACAAAAAACGAAATTATTGAAGATATTATTTTTACAGTCCAGATTCGGATGATCCGCCGGATTCGCCGAACGGTTGGAAAATGCGAGAGTAAATTTTCGCTTACTGTTGCTTTTCATGCCCGATTATGTTATAATAGCGATATAACGTGAAAAACAAAGCTGTAATTTGCGTTTATTTGTTAATTCGGAGGCAGATCAGATGACACGACTTATCGTTATACGTCACGGATACAGCAGTGCCAATAAAAATAAAATATATTCCGGGCATATGGATGTCCCGCTCGAGGAGATCGGTATCGCTCAGGCCGAGCGTACGGCGGAGTATGTTCTGAAAAATTATAAAGTTGACGCCATTTATTCGAGCGATCTCAGCCGCGCATGCAATACCGTACGTCCGATCGCCGATGCACTCGGACTGCCGCTGAATAAATGCGCCGAACTGCGCGAGATCGATGTCGGAAAGTGGCAGGGGATGCTTTTCGATGATGTAAAGACCAAGATGGCCGACAACTACAACAGCTACAAAATCGACCCGTGGAATGTTCCGATCGACGGCGGCGAGAGCTATTCGATGGTGATCGCCCGCGCACTGCCGAAGATCGAAGAAATTGCGCGCGATAATGACGGGAAGACCGTTGTAATTGCGTCGCACGGCGGCGCGATACGCGCACTGCTTTCGGTGTGGCTGGACATGAAAGACCGTATCTGGGACGTTCCGCTGTCAGGCAACTGCTCGGTCACGGTCGTCGAGTACGACGGCGGAAGGTTTGAGGTCGTGTCGGTTGGATATACGGCGCATCTGGATGATTGAACGAAATTTACATTTAATATATCACATGGAGAACCGAAAATGAGAAACAAAATAACCCTCGACGGAATCTGGGATTTCAAATGGTGCGGCGATACCGCTCCCGTTTTTCCCATCGCTTACGACGACTTCACGGCAGTGCCCGGCTGCTTCGACCTGTGTGAGCCGTACTGCGGCAAGCGCGGCTACGCGGTGTACAGACGCTTTGTAAACATCGGCGGCAGAGTAAAGCTGACGATCGACGGCCTCGGTGTTGAAGGCGTTGTCTATTGGGACGGTAAGGTGATCGGCGAATGTAAGTACGCCTATATGCCCGAAGATTTTTACTTTGACGCAGGCAGTGACGCACGCCACGAGCTGACGATAGTGATAAACAACCGCCACAACGAAGTGTTCCATCCCAACTTCGACTTCTACGCCTACGGCGGCATCTACGGCAGCGTAACGATCGAAAACGTTCCAGAATTTGCCGTCACAGAGCTGCTGATCTCGACCGAAGACTTTACTGCCGGACGAATCAAAGCCCGCGCAAAGACCGAAGGCG
>JAFQMR010000109.1 GCA_017396175.1 Clostridia bacterium | reverse complement strand
CAGGGATGCAATGATCGCCTTGATGTCGGCAACCGACTTGCCCTGAGCCTCAGCGAGAGCCGCAATGTCGGCTTCCTCGGTGGGCACGAACTCGTGCAGAGGGGGATCGAGGAAACGGATGGTAACGGGGTTACCTTCGAGGGCGGTGTACAGCGCCTCAAAGTCGCCCTGCTGATAGGGCAGGATCTTCTCGAGAGCCGCTTCGCGCTCTTCGACGGTATCCGAGCAGATCATCTCGCGGAACGCCGCAATGCGGTCCGCCTCGAAGAACATGTGCTCGGTACGGCACAGGCCGATGCCTTCCGCACCCAGCTCAACCGCCTTCTTCGCGTCGGCGGGGGTGTCGGCGTTGGTGCGGACCTTCAGCGTACGGAACTCGTCCGCCCAGGTCATAATGGTCTCGAACTCGCCGACGATCTGCGCGTCAACGGTCGGGACGATGCCGTCGTAAATGTTACCCGTGGAGCCGTCGATGGAGATGTAATCGCCTTCGACATAGGTCTTGCCCGCGAGGGTGAACTTCTTGTTTTCTTCGTCCATCACGATATCGCCGCAGCCGGAGACACAGCAGGTGCCCATGCCGCGCGCAACGACCGCCGCGTGCGAGGTCATACCGCCTCGCACCGTCAGGATGCCCTGCGATGCCTTCATGCCGGTGATGTCCTCGGGCGAGGTCTCGAGGCGGACAAGGATAACCTTCTCGCCGCGGTTGTTCCAGGCTTCCGCATCTTCCGCGGTGAACACGACCTTACCGCAGGCCGCACCGGGGGACGCGCCGAGGCCCTTGCCGGCGGGGGTAGCCGCCTTCAGCGCCTTCGCGTCAAACTGCGGGTGCAGAAGGGTATCGAGGTTACGGGGATCGATCATCGCCACCGCTTGCTTCTTATCGATCATGCCCTCTTCGACGAGGTCGCAAGCGATCTTCAGAGCCGCCTTCGCGGTACGCTTGCCGTTACGCGTCTGGAGCATGAAGAGCTTGCCGTGCTCGACGGTGAATTCCATATCCTGCATATCACGGTAGTGATCCTCGAGGATGCCGCACACTTCATTGAAGCGCTCGAACGCCTCGGGGAACTTCTCAGCCATCTCCGCGATGGGCATCGGCGTGCGGACACCGGCCACAACGTCTTCGCCCTGCGCGTTGGTGAGGAACTCACCCATCAGGCCCTTTTCACCGGTCGCGGGATCGCGGGTGAACGCCACGCCCGTGCCGCAATCGTCGCCCATGTTGCCTACCGCCATCATATGGACGTTAACGGCGGTACCCCACGAATAGGGGATATCGTTGTCGCGGCGATAGACGTTCGCGCGGGGGTTGTCCCAGGAACGGAACACCGCTTCGACAGCGCCCATCAGCTGCTCGATCGGATCGGTCGGGAAATCCTTACCGATCTTGTTCTTGTACTCTGCCTTGAACTGGCCTGCGAGCTCCTTGAGGTCTTCGGCGGTCAGCTCGACGTCCTGCGTCACGCCCTTCTTCGCCTTCATCTCGTCGATAAGCTCTTCGAAATACTTCTTACCGACTTCCATAACGACGTCGGAATACATCTGGATGAAACGGCGATAGCAGTCATACGCCCAACGAGCGTTGCCGGACTGAGCCGCCATCGTTTCCACAACTTCCTCGTTCAGGCCGAGGTTCAGGATGGTATCCATCATACCGGGCATCGACGCACGGGCACCCGAACGCACGGACACGAGCAGCGGGTTTTCCTTATCGCCGAACTTTTTGCCGGTGATTTCTTCCATCTTCGTGATGTTCTCAAGAATTTCCGCCTTGATCGAATCGTCGATCTTGCGGCCGTCCTCGTAGTAACGGGTGCAGGCCTCGGTGGTCACGGTGAAGCCCTGGGGCACGGGAAGACCGATCGCGGTCATTTCGGCAAGGTTTGCGCCTTTGCCGCCGAGCAGCTCACGCATCTTCGCGTTGCCTTCGGAGAACAGATAGACATACTTCGTAGACATTATATAGCCTCCTCTAAAAAATTGACACAGTTGAGTCCGAGACGGCGCAGTACGCCAAAGTCTCAGTTACAATTGATTATATCACAGGTTTTTCGAATTTCCAAGAGAAATTTTTAAGTTTTCCCGAAAAGACGGAAATTTTTCACAATTTGGCTTAAAAACTTGAATTCGTGCTTGCAATTCCATATGATTTGTACCATAATATACAAAGATTATTGACTGTTTCAAAGGAACTATGCGCTATGTTTTTTAAGAAAAAGGCCGCAGGGCCGATCGATTTCCTGATCGTGGGACTCGGCAACCCCGGTCGCCAATATGAGCAAACCCGCCACAACGCGGGCTTTATGGCCATCGATTCGCTCGCCGATTCGCTCGGTGTGACGATCGACCGCGCCCAATTTCACGCCCTCACCGCCCGCACGGTCATCGACGGGGTGACGGTGCTGCTGATGAAGCCGCAGACACTGATGAACCTGAGCGGCCTTGCCGTACAGGAGGCGGCGATGTTCTATAAGCTCGAGCCGTCGCAGATCGTCGTCCTCTCGGATGACATCAACCTTGCCCCCGGTAAGCTCCGCATCCGTCCGAACGGCTCGGCAGGCGGGCAAAACGGCCTCAAGGATATCATCAAATGCCTCGGCTCGGAGGAGTTTTTACGCGTGCGTATCGGCGTCGGGCAGAAGCCGCACCCCGAATACGATCTCGCGAAGTGGGTGCTGTCCCGCTTCTCCGAGGAGGATATGAAGACGATGAAGCCCGCCTTTGAGAACGCAGGCAAGGCGGCCGCCCTCATCGCCGCAGGCGATCTTCAAAAAGCCATGAACCTGTATTCGAAGAAATAACGTCGGTTGCATAACCATAACACAGGGTGGGTACCTACGGTATCCGCCCCATTCCCTGTTTCCCCTCTGAAAGATTGCTGTATGTACAACTACATCGAGCCGGAACAAAGCCGCCCCGTCCCATCCGAGACCCGTTCGACTCCACCACGGCGTCATACTGAGCGAAGCGCGCAAAGCGCGCGAAGTCGAATGTATCTCGCCGTGGTTCCGCTTACCTGACGCTCCAAATCTTCGATTTGGCAAGCGGAAGGTATACATGCGAGGCGTATGCCGAGTCGGACAGGGTGACGCGGATGGGACACCCCGTTTCCCCGTAAACAGAAAGAAGGTTTGCGAAATGTACTACGTATACATACTTTCCAATACCTCCCGCTCCGTTCTGTATATCGGCGTGACCAATGATCTTTTGCGCCGCGTGTACGAGCACAAAACCGAAGCGGTTGACGGATTTACCAAGCGGTACCACGTTCACGATTTGATGTACTATGAAGAATACTCGTATATGCAGGATGCCATTGCCCGCGAAAAACAACTAAAACGATGGACGCGTGCTAAAAAAGATGCCTTGATTGAACAACTCAACCCTGCGCACACCGACTTATACCGAACTATACTGAGATAAAACAAAGCCGCCCCGTCCCATCCGAGACCCGTTCGACTCCACCACGGCGTCATACTGAGCGAAGCGCGCAAAGCGCGCGAAGTCGAACGTATCTCGCCGTGGTTCCGCTCAGGGTGACGCGGATGGGACACCCTGTTTCCCCTCTGAAAGGAGCTTCCCGTATGTACCCCTTACTTCATAACGCCTTTGCCGCCGACACCGTCGTTTCGGCGGTGCTCGACGCCGTCAAAGCCCGCGAAACGCCCCTCCTGCTGACGGGACTCGGCCATATTCACCGCGCCCTGCTGTGCGGCGTGATCGCCGAGCATCATAAGATCCCGCTCGTGCTGACCGGCGACGAAGCGGAAGCCTCCAAGCTGACCGAGGAGCTGCAACGTCTCGGCGCGGATGCCGTCTTATTTCCCTGCCGTGACATCACCTTCGGCGTGATGCGCTCCGCCTCCCGCGAGTACGAGCAACAACGGCTGTCGGTACTCGGTCGGCTTGTCAACGGCGGAGCGGATATCGTGGTCGCCTCGGCGGAGGCCGCCGCCCAGCTGACCATTCCTCCCGACGATCTGCTGATGAACACCGTCGACCTCGTCGCCGACCGACCGCTTCCCGTTCCCGATCTGCCCGCCGCGCTGACAGCGGCAGGGTACGAGCGTTGCCGCAAGGTCGAGAGTCCGGGACAATTCGCGGTGCGCGGCGGTATCGTGGATATCTTCCCCGCTTCCGAGGAGCAACCGATCCGTCTCGAGCTGTGGGGCGATACGGTTGATACACTGTCGTATTTTGATCTCACCACCCAGCGCCGCACCGAGGCGCTTCGCGCGGTGAGCCTCTCGCCCGCCGTCGAATTGCTGTGCGCCGACAGCCACGCTCTTGCCGACCGTGTGGAAGAGCTTGCCCGTTCGCTTCGCGGCAAGCAGGCGGCCGCCAAGGAGTTCCTGCTGAGCGATGCCGCCACCCTGCGAAGCGGCGCTTCCGTTTCTCTTGAAGCCTTCGTACCGCTGCTGTACGGCACCGAGGCCACCCTGTTTGACTACCTGCCTGACAGCCCTGTCGTGGCGTGCGAATGGAGCCGCGTGAACGAGCAGTTCCACGCCGCGCTGTGGCGACAGACCGAAGAGGCCAAGTCGCTGTTTGAGCAGGGACGGCTGTGCCGCGGCATTGAAAAACGAATGCTGGACGAGGGTGAGCTTCTCGCCGTGCTGGAGAAGCATGCTCTGGTGCTGACCGAGAACTTCACCCGCTCCGTCAAGCACATCGCCTTAAAAACCAATCTGCATGCGGATATGCGCCAGCTCCCGCCGTTTTCGGGCTCCGTTGACCTGCTCCGCGACGATCTTCGGGATCTGATGACGCGCGGTGCGGCGGCGGTGGTGCTGGCAGGCCCCGAAGAAAAAACCGCCGAAGTGCTCGCCGAGGATCTTTGCGGGGCGGGACTGCCCGCCCTGTACGCCCCGCATCCGAAGGAGCCCGTACGCGGACGCATTCTTGTCACAACGGGCGGACTGTCTTCGGGCTTTGATCTTCCGACGGCGGGGGTTGCCGTGCTGACGCACGGCCGTGCCGCTTCCCGCAAAAAACGCCGTCTGATGGCGAAAAAGGATCGCGGCGCCCCCATCGGCAGTCTGGAAGAGCTCAAAAAAGGCGATTACGTTGTTCACGCCGCTCACGGCATCGGCATCTATCTCGGCATCCAGCAGCTCTCCATGCAGGGTGTCGTCAAGGATTATATCAAGCTGGAATTCGCCAAAGGCGATATGCTCTACGTCCCCGTCACCCAGCTCGATCTGGTCTCCAAATACATCGGTACCAAAGACGAGGTCACCGTCAAGCTTCACCGTCTCGGCGGACAGGAATGGCACAAAGCGAAATCCCGCGTCCGTGCCGCCGTCAAGGATATCGCCAAAGAGCTCATCGCGCTGTATTCGAAGCGTATGGCGACCAAGGGACACGCCTTCGACGAGGACGACGAATGGCAGTACGATTTCGAGCGGCATTTCCCCTATGAAGAAACCGACGACCAGCTCCGCTGTGCGGAGGAGATCCGTCTCGATATGCAACGCGCCGTACCGATGGATCGTCTGCTGTGCGGCGACGTCGGCTTCGGTAAAACGGAGATCGCGCTCCGTGCGGCGTTCCGTTGCATTTCGCAGGGCAAGCAATGTGTCCTGCTCGTGCCGACGACCATCCTCGCCTACCAGCACTACAACACCGCCGTGGCGCGGTTCGACGGCTTCCCCGTCACGATCGAGATGCTGTCGCGCTTCCGCACCCCGAAGCAACAGGCCGCCATCCTGGAACGCACGAAAAAAGGCGAGGTGGACCTGCTCATCGGCACCCACCGTTTGCTGTCGCAGGATGTGGAGCTGCGCGATCTCGGCCTCTTCATTGTGGATGAGGAGCAACGCTTCGGTGTCTCGCAAAAGGAAAAAATCAAGGAAAAATTCCCGACTGTGGACGTGCTGACGCTGTCCGCCACCCCCATCCCGCGCACACTGAATATGGCGATGAGCGGCATCCGCGATATGTCCGTGCTGGAGGAAGCCCCGCAGGATCGCCATCCCGTGCAGACCTTTGTGCTGGAGCACGACAACCGCGTCATCGTCGACGCGATCGGGCGGGAGCTTCGCCGCGGCGGACAGGTGTATTATCTGCACAACCGCATTGAGGATATCGAGCGTGTAGCGGCAGGCCTGCTGATGCGCATTCCCGACGCACGCATTGCCGTCGCGCACGGAAAGATGGGCGAGGAACAGCTGTCGGAGATCTGGCGACAGGTGCTCGACCGCGAGATCGACATTCTTGTCTGCACCACCATCATCGAAACAGGTGTCGACATTCCGAACGTCAATACCCTGATCATTGAAAACGCCGACCGCTACGGTCTGTCCCAGCTCCACCAGCTGCGCGGGCGCGTCGGACGGAGCTCCCGTCGCGCCTTTGCCTACCTCACCTTCAAGCCGGGCAAGGTGCTCGACGAGGTTGCCTCCAAGCGTCTCGACGCGATGCGGGAATTCACCGAATTCGGCGCAGGCTTCAAGATCGCTCTGCGCGATATGGAGATCCGCGGTGCGGGCAACCTTCTCGGCGCACAGCAGCACGGGCATATGGAGGCCGTCGGCTACGATATGTATCTTCGCCTTTTAAGCGATGCCGTGCAAGCGGAAAAGGGTGAAGTCCCCGCCATGAGCGAACAGGATTGCCTGATCGACCTGCCCGTCTGCGCGCATATCCCCGACAGCTATATTGACGATCACGCGAGCCGTCTTGAGGCCTACCGCCGCATTGCTTCGATCCGCACCCACGAGGACAGCCTCGATGTGTACGACGAGCTGATCGACCGCTACGGTGAGCCGCCCGCCGCCGTGCAGGGGCTTGTGGACGTAGCGCTCCTGCGCAATATGGCGGTGAAGGCGGGGATCAGCGAGGTCAAGCAACAGCAGGATACCGTTCTTCTCTATCCGCTTACCCTTGATATGAAAAAGGCCGTGGCGCTGTCCTCGGCACTGAAAGGGCAGATGATGATCAGCGCGGGCGCCAAGCCCTATTACGCGGTCAAGATCCGCAAGCCGCTCACCGCTCTCGACACCCTGCGCGAGGTGCTGGAGGCCGCCGCGTCTCTGCCCGATTTGGAGTCGGAATAAAAAATTTTCAAATCCCCCTTGACAAATCTCGGGAATGCGGTATAATAATACCCGTCCCGAAAACATTGCGGAATTGTGTAAGGGTAGCACTACGGTCTCTGACTCCGTCTGTCTGGGTTCGAATCCTAGTTCCGCAGCCAAAAAACGGTCATCGCTTAGGCGATGGCCGTTTTTTCTGTCTGCTTCTGGGATTCGAAAGAACCGAGTAGCGAGCGCCGCCGGTGGCGGATGCAGCGAGCACGGAGGGCTGTGCCGCAACAAGGTGAAATGAGCCGCAAAGCCTTGCGGCGATATTGAACCGCTGTTGCAAACGTAGTTAAGAAAACGTCACAGTGTGACGTTTTTAGGTCCGTAGAGT
>JAFQMR010000108.1 GCA_017396175.1 Clostridia bacterium | reverse complement strand
TGCACATCGCCGGTCTTTTTATACGATTCTTCAGCAGAGCAGAAGCGAATATACGGATTCGCCGCCGTTGACGAAGATCTCCAGAATGTATTCATCGCGCAGGATCTGCAGCTCCCGCACCTCGCCTTCATACACAAGCGACGGGCGGGTGGAGCGCGCCACCGTAAAGCCGCCGTCGGTCACCGTGACACAGGGATCCTCTGTACGAAGCAGGTGCGCCACCTCTTTCGCAGGGCGACCGCAGATGTGTCCGTTTTCCACGACGATCTCGCGGGGGATCGACAGGCATCCGACATCGGTGCCCTCGACAAAGCCCGCAAACTTCCAGCCGGGGATCCACGTCATCAGAAGCGGCGTACCGTCCGCACCGCTGAACACCTGTCCCGCGTATTGATCGGGGCCCTTGTCGAAGCGGTCGGAGAGCTCGCAACGGAACTGTCCGTCTTCAAGTGTGCCGATCATGATCTGGAAGAAATGCGTCTCATCCAGATTGCAAACGGAGGTAGCCAGCAGGCATTTTCCGTCCTTCAGCGGCACAAGCGACGGGCATTCCGCATACTTTGCGTTGTCCCATTCGCCGAGCACCGACAGGAACTCCCAGCAAAGCAGATCCTCACTGCGATACAGCAGTAACCGTGCCGTCTTGGTTTCGGGATGTCCCGACGCGACCACACAGTAATAGACACCGCCCATACAGCAGACAGCGGGATCGCGGAAATCGGGGCCGCCCTCGGGCGGGTAGGTCGCGATCACGGGATTGCCCGCGTACTTTTCAAAGTGGATGCCGTCCTCGGACACGGCCACCGCCACCGTCGATTCCGCGGCGATGCCCGCATAGAACAGGTAGAGCTTGTCGTCCTTCACGATCGCCGTACCCGACCAGCATCCGCCGCCGTCGTAGGGCAGTCCCGGTGTCAACGCCACGGGAAGCTCCTCCCAATGAAGGAAATCCTTCGTGCGGGCGTGTCCCCAGTGCATCGGCTCCTTCCACGGGATCGGATGATGCGGCGCGTGCTGATAAAACGCGTGATACCAGCCCTTGAAATACACCAGCCCGTTGGGATCGTTCATCCATCCCGCTTGAGGCTTATAATGATAATGAAGCGGTTTTGTATACTCCATCGGTGACGTCTCCCTTATTGCGTACGGTCAAGGCCTTCCTTGAACGCCGCACGCGATTCGGCATCACGACCGAGTGCGATCTCGTGGGTGATGTTGCCTGCGCCGTCATAGTCGTTGCCGTTGAACCAGACGGCGGATTTAATGTTCGGGAAGCGGTTCTGCTCAAAGCAGTCAAACATCTCGGTGATCCACTCCGCCTTGCGGTTTTCGTGTTCGGGATTCTCCGACGAATCCGAGCAACCGAATTCACCGATGATCCAGCTCCACTCACCGAAATACGGCGTATAGTAATCGCTGAGCGCCTGATACATATCGCCGAAGCTCGTCCACTGGTATTCGTCACCGAAGTTGTAGCCGGTCAGGCCGAGCATATGCACATACTTTGCGCCGGGGAAATACATCCGCAGATCGTTCCAGTTGAACACAGGGCCCGTCGAATGTCCTTGCGGATTCCATACCCAAATGAGGTACTGGTTCGCGCCCTCTTCCTCGAGAATGTTGTACATTCTCTGCCAGGTTTCGACAAAGATGTCGGGATCGTTCATCGCGTTGGTCGCCGACCAGGTCGTCCAGTCGGAGTTCATTTCGTTGTTCAGGCGCAGCAGCATCGGCTTACCGAGCTCGACAACGCTCTTCGCAAACTTACGGAAATACTCGTCGCATTCGCCGCGATACACATCCAGCATCGACGAGGTGCCGCCCATCGTGTTGCTGTTGCCGTAATCATAAGCAAAGTGGTATGTAAACTGCACGATACGGCCGTCATCGTAGATCTCGCGTGCCGCATCCACATCAAAATCGAAGCTCATCTGATCGGAGTAGCTGGTGACGACCTCAAACTTATGCTCCAGCTGCTTCTCAAGGATCGGATACTGACGCTTCAGGGGATGCTGTTCAATGTTGCCGTTGACCATGCCCCAGATGACGTGATCCGTCGTCATAAAGCGGTCATAGAGCGCCTTGGTCTCCTCGTTCCAGCTGTCGCTGCCGCCTTCGGGGTAGCTCAGCGTATCGATCGGTGCGCCCTTTTCGTAGATGCTTTGATAGGTGTTGTAGACCTCCGCAAAGTCACGGTCATCCACGCACTTGAACATCATATACGTGATCTTCAGCTCGTTGTAGAACACCGCGTAGGTGTAGTAGCTCTTGGTGCCCTCGAGGCAATCCTCCAGATGCAGACGGAGAACATACAGCGAGAAATCTTCATTGAACTGGGTATATTCATCCTCGCGGAACTCGATGCGGTTGGCGTCGATGTAATCCTTCTTGTTGATGTAGCGGAACATCGCCTTGAGCGCTTCCTCCGTGTTGCCGTAAATACCGATCGAATCCGTCTCGTCGGTCACAACGAGCGTTACCTCGTCATTTTTGTATTCCGCACGGGCGGTCGAGACCGAGAAGTCGGGGGCCCAGTCGGCGGGCATATCGAGAATGTAGCCGTCGGTGTAGTTGACCACACGCTTCAGGTCGCCCGAATAGTAGATCTTCTTGTTGTCCTTGACCTGCACGTACTTGTCGCTTGTCGTGCGGACGCCGTTTTCATACAGCTCCATCTTGTCGATCTCGCCGAAGCCCTTGATCTCCTTTTTCTTGATCAGCTCCTCGCGGACAGCGGTGAGCTCCTCTTCGCTTCCCTGCTCCTCCACGGTGATCACGTTGCCGTTGTCAAGCGAGGACGCGTCCTTTTTCGGTTCCTCTCCCCCGCCGCAGGCGGTGAAGGCACCGAGCATAACAGTCAGCGTCAGCAGAATGCCGACAACTCTCAGAAATGCAGATTTCATTGTGTTTTCCTCCCGATTATTGCTTTTCTTGTGTATGAACGGTCGCGGAGTCGACAGCCTTTCGCTGTTTCAACACCGCAATCAAAGTCACTGCTCCCGCCGCAAGCACCGCGGCAACAGCGACCGTAATCCAAATCCAAAGCCCCGCTCCGTCAGACGAGGGGACGGGCGAAGACAGCTGCTGCTTTACGCAAAGCAGATGCTCAATACGATACAGGTCCGCAGACAGCGCCTGTGCCGCGTTCTGATCGTGCAGGTTGCCGATCGCCGTTCGCAGAGCGTCCAGCTTCTGCATTTCGATGCGACTGTCAACCACCGCACCGCGCGCCGTTTCCGCCGCTTCGTACAGCGCCGATCGTTCTTCGTCGGACAGACCGCCCGCCGGGACAATAATCTCATCCACACGGCCGAGCATATAGTCGAGCATCGTGTTGACCGACGCCTCCGTATCCAGGAACGGCGGGATCGCCTCGTTGCGATAGACGGTTTCCTTCACCGCCGCGGGCACCTGATCGGAAAAGTAGGTGCTCGCTTCAAAGAAGCAATCGCCGTAAGCGCCGTAGGTATTATCCTCACGTGCCTGACGCTCCAGCTCCGTTGCACCGAGAAAATCGGTTTGTGCACCGAGACCGGTGACCACCATGCAGCGGGCACCCGCCAGCTCAACAGACTCGCAGATCTCTTCGCCGTAGCCGTCGCCGTACGCCATCGGGTGAAGGAGATCAAGCAAGCCCTCTTCCAACCATTGCGGGAAGTCTTGATAGACGCTGTTCAGCGCGTGCTCAAACGGGAATGCCACATCGGCGGCCAGCAGGACGTCGGGTGCTTCTTCGTTGATCATCGCACGGATGTCCCGTACCAGCTCCGTCACACAGTCACGACGATACTGACACCAGTCCTCCCAATAGTCCGCCTTTGTGTCGTATTTCGGCTTCACGCCGTATCCGTAGGCTTTCTCGAAGCCGTCAAACGCCGCCTGCGTATAGCCGAAATCCATTTCGGGTGTCACCGCATAGTAGCGGATGTAATCCATCTGGAAGCAATCGATGTCATAGGTGGTGACGATGTACCGATAGAAGTCGAGCAGATACCGGCAGGCGTCCTCATTGGCGGGATCGATCATCATAAAGCCGTATTCATTGTACGGCTGGCCGATGTTGTTGAGCGACAACCATTCCGGCCGCTGTCCCGTCACCGTGTTTTCCTCGTAGTTCGCATGAATGAAGCTGCCGACATTCAGGATCGGCATCCACAGATGGCACTCCATCCCGTATTTGTGACAGGCATCGATGTACGCCTGCAGAACATCAAATTTCATCGAGGCGTGCTTTTTGAACAGGCTGTCCTCCGGCACCTCCATAATGACGCCGTTTTCAAACCAGCCCTCTACGCACACAAAGTTGATGCTCGCCTCGTGAAGCTTCTTCACGTACGCCTCCACCTCTTTGGCGCTCTTTTGGGAGGGGCGGATCCAGACGCCGCGGTACTGTACGGGGTAGCTGTCGCAAAGCGAACGGCTGAGTTCACCCGCACGGTCGATCAGCTCGTCGCATTCGTCGGCAAAGGTGTTTTCATCGTGCGTTGTTTTATAGTTGTCGAGCACCGTCCGATAGGTCTGTGAAACCGCGTCCAACGCCGTCTGCGCCGCGTTATAATCCGCGTAGACGTACGTTTGCTTAGCGGTGTCGATATCCTTCTGTACACTGTCGATCGCATACGTTACGGCTTTTTGGATCCCCTCGGCGCTGTAGTAAAACACGACATTGAGTGTTTCGGGATCGTATTCCACCTGCATCCCCTTCACGATTTTGAGGCGCATCCACCTCGCCGTCGAGCCGTGAAGCGACACGACATAGCCGTTTTCGGGAATGGCGGAATTGTTACCGCCGAGCTTTGTGATGATGCCGTCCTCCACCGTCACCTCGTATCCGTATTCGTTGGTATCGGTCGTCTTGCCGTAGGCGGGAGTATAGAGGATCATCTGATCATCCCCACGGGGAATGTCGACGCCGTCGGCGGGGTTATCGAACGAATAAAACGGAGACGGCAGTTCCAGCTCCGTATCCGACACGGTCAGCTTGGAAAGCCGTTTGTCGACATAGACATAATCGCCGATGTCGATGTTTTCCTGCACCCACGTTTTCATCTTCCGTCCGCCGGGCTGATCGTCGTCGTGCCCCGAAACCACATAACCGTCTTCGGGGATCTCGGCGTTGCCGTTGACAATGCCGATGACACGGTGATCGCTTCCGACGATCGCCTCCGCACCCCAATGGTTGGTGCCCGTTTTTGTGCCGTACTCATCCGTATATACGATCAGCTTTCCCGCATCACGTGTACAGTCGAAGCCGTTCACCTCCATCTGCACCTCCTGTGCAGACACCGCAAGCGGCAACATCCCCGCCAGTATCATCAGTGCTGTGATAACCGCGATGACTCTTTTCATAGGCCCCTCCTTCTTCATATATAAACAATAAAATAATTATCTTGCAAATCGCAGAACTTGTCAAGAGTTTACGAAGAAAATCCGTATTCATCATTGAATTCTTTTTTCGTTTATGGTATCGTAATATCAGAAAATCCATCTTTTGCAACAAAGGAGGTCGTTACCTTGAAGGTTACAGCATTCGGTGAGATCGTATGGGACGTATACCCTGACAACGCCTGTCTCGGGGGTGCACCCCTCAATTTTGCGGCGCATCTGGCACGTCACGGACACGACGTGCATATGCTCTCCGCCGTCGGAACGGATGACTACGGCGATAAAGCGCTGGAGCAATTACGGGAGCTGGGCGTACACACGGACTGTGTTGCACGCCTGAACGATAAACAGACCGGCCAATGCCTTGTGTCGCTGAATGAGGCGGGTGTGCCGCAGTACGATCTTCTGCAGGACACGGCTTACGATCATATTCCGTCGCCCGTCTCGCTCAGTTCGGATGTCCTGTATTTCGGGACGCTGGCGCTTCGCAGTGAGTACAACCGCCGCACCCTGAAGCAGCTTCTCGACTCCGCTGTATTTTCGGATGTATTCGTGGACATCAACATACGCGCGCCGTTTTATTCCGATGACATCATCCGCTTTGCCGTCAACGAGGCCACTATTCTCAAGATCAGCGACGAGGAACTGCCATCGGTGGCGTCCGCTCTCGGGATCCCCGCGGCCGATCCGCTTGAGTTTATGAAGCGACTGATCGCCGCTTGCCCGAAGGTACAGTGTCTGATCCTGACACGGGGAGCGAAAGGCTCCTATGTCCGGCAACGCGCCGAGGATACCGTGCATTCCTGTGCAAGCCGCCCCGTCGAGGTGGTATCTACCGTCGGTGCGGGTGATAGCTTCTCCGCCGCCTTTTTGCATATGTACAGCAAGCGCGAGTCTCTCCCCCGCTGTGCCTCCTATGCCTCAGCAGTGGCAGGCTTTGTGGTATCGAGGCAGGAAGCCGTCCCGCCGTACGATCCGAAGGAGCTCGACATCGACTGAATCGCCGCCGTCCCGCTTTCTTCGCAAAGCAGGACGGATTGCTTTATCATTTTGAAAGGATGACCATCTATGGAGCTCGAGTTCTCTCCCATGACCGTTTGTATCGACGGTGTCAACACCTCACGCGGCGCCGATCAGGCGATCGTCTATACGGCGTCGTACGGTGCCGACACGGCCACCAACGAATACGGCTATGAAATCACCGTGGAAGGCGACGTGATCACCCGACTCGGCGGAAACGCCTCCCCGATCCCGCAAAACGGATTTGTACTCTCCCTTCACGGTGCGGTTATGACCGCCTTGCGCACACAGATCACCAAAGGGATGTCCGTGCGGTATGATCCCGCTTCCAAAACCGTTGTCTTCTCCTATGATACCGTCGGACTGCGACGCGCCGTAGCGTATGCCGTTGACAAAGCACAAACGGCTATCGATCGGGCGAAAGCGGCCTTTATCTATGCCGATTACGAGAAAGCGCAAACGCGCCTTGAAGCGATCCGACGGGAGAGCACATCCGAAGCGGACGTCGATACGAATACCGCCGTGCAACATGCACTCTCGCAGATCGACGCGGTCGACGCGCTTTGTCGCACACTGTGTGACAGCTACCCCGTGCAATACCGCGGCGTGTGGATCCGCCCGTCACAAAGCAATGCCGACGAGGTGGAAGCCTATGTAAAGACGCTCCACGAGGCGCGTATCAATTTCGTGTGTGTTGAGGGCTGGTTTGAAAACGGCACGATCATGGAATTGCCCGAAGGATGCCTGTTTTCACGCCATCCGCAATTTGACTATGATGTTCTTCGCGCCTATACGGAGGCGTGTCACAAATACGGGATGGAATGCCATTTGTGGATGCCGATCCTGAACGTCGGCGGCTTCTCCGACAGGGGCAGTGACGATACGCCTGCGGGACGGAATCCCGCGTGGATGCAGCTTGACAACCACGGCTCCTGTCGCAATCCGAACGGGTTTATGATGATCGATCCCGCAAACCGTGAGGCGTGCAACTACTTGGTAGACTTCTACCGCTATCTCGTCACCACCTACGACATCGACTGCTTTGAAGTCGATTATATCCGCTATTACGCCGCCTCGGCCGACGCGGATTACGGGTACACGCAGGCGGCGTTTGACGGCTTTGAAGCGGCCTACGGCTACGGAGTGACTCCCGCCTACGATCCCGAAGCAGACTACTGGGAGGACTGGTGTCAATATCGACGCGACTGCGTTACGGCACTTGTCAAGCGCATCCGCGCGATGATCGACCGCGAAGCACCGCACGTATTGCTTGCCGCCGACGTGGCTTTCCCGTTCACTCACGCTCTGCATGCGGTGTATCAGGATTATCCGCAGTGGTTGCGGGACGGTGTGCTTGATCTGTTACACCCGATGGCATACGGTGACGGCTACGAACACGATATCCGAAACGCCGTCGCTATGGCAGGTGACCGCTGTATGGTCGTGACAGGACTCGGAGCGCAGGGCGATCTGCTTCGCACCGAGGAGCTGGAGCGGCAGACACGCGACAACCCCTGCTGGGGTGCTTACGGTGAATGCTTCTTTGAAGCCGATGCCTACTTTTACAAACATCTCCCGCCCGCTGTCATGCAGACGGCATACCGCCGTGCGGCCATATCACCCCTGCGCGATATTCCGTCCTCGATCGGCGCTCTCCTGTCCTTTATGAAGGAACGGATCGACGCGGTCATCGTACCGCAGGGCGGGATGACCGACGCAGAGGTAACCGCGTTCAAAACCGCCGCCGATCACGCAGCTCAGCACCTGCGGGACACCGACACCTCGCTCCTGTTCCATGCCCTTGATATATTGCAACGGACGGTCGCCGCGATCGCCGATCCGAATGCCAAGCGTGTGCTGGAGAACGATCTGCACCGCACCCTGCATATCCTCTGCGTCCGACACCGTAGCGTAACAGGAGATACCCGAACCTGCCGCTGATATTGTGTGTTTTGCCTTTAACGGCGTTATCCTCCTTGCAAGGCGTATCCGAAATTATAACGAAAAGAGGTCTGATGTATGATCCTGAAGCGCGTTCTGACACTGCTATCCGCACTGTGCATCCTTCTCGGCGTTCTGCCGACGTCCGTCGCCGCCGTCGATATGATGGCGCCCGCAGACGGCAACTTCACCCTTCTGTGGGTGACCGATCCGCATATATATACCAACAAATACCCCGAGATCCTGTCGGCACAAAACGACTGGATCCTCGCGAATGCC
>JAFQMR010000107.1 GCA_017396175.1 Clostridia bacterium | reverse complement strand
GATCTTTCTCAGCGCCGCACTGACAGGCCTCGGACTGTACGACAAACTCGCCCGCCACGCAGGCGCAGGGACCCTCGTCCCCATCACGGGGTTTGCCAACTCCATCACCGCCCCCGCCATCGAATTCAAACGGAGGGCTTTGTGACGGGGCTCGGTGCGAAAATGTTTGTCATCGCGGGGCCTGTGATCGTGTACGGTACGGTGGCATCAGTTGTTTATGGAATTATATATTGGATAACAACCCTATTCTAACGCAAAAGGCTTGACCTAATCGGTCAAGCCTTTTGAACGCTATTTAATGAATTCTTTAAAAAGAAGTGGATCGTTTTCTGATTCAGTTACAACACCATCAACATAATGTGATAGGTAGAAATCATATTCTACAGAACCGTCCGTATTGATGTTGGTATTGAGTGAGAAAAGATATTCATCCTCGATAATATATGCACTATAATTAACACCGTATGTATAAAAACATGCCTTCTCAGACGGGAGTACCCACTCTTTTGTTGACAGGTAATTGTTTGTGATTTCAATAAATTCGCCTTTGGATAATTGCGGACACTCATCCGATTTTTTCATTATTTCCGAAAGATAATCAGGCCTTTCGGTTGTTGGTGTAGTATTATTGATTTTGCAAGCGGACACAGAGATAAGAATAAGCAGCATTGATAAAATAACGCATATTTTTTTCATAATATCACGCTCCTTTACTACATTCTACCACACCGCCGATTGAATGTAAACATTTTACGTTATTCCTTGGTCGGAGGCTGGGCGGTCAGGCCCGTCAGTTCCTCGAACAACGGGCATTCGTAGCACGGAAGCCAGATACCGTACGGCTCACCGCCGTCGTCGACCTCCAGAATATGATACCATTTGGTGTGTAGGCATCCGCCGGCAGTGGCGAACTTATACGGGCGATACATCTCATCTGTGTAGCCGATATCCTTATTCCACTGTGCAAGCATCACGTTCTTTTTCACCGTGCGGATCGCCTTGAGCGAGGACAGCGGAAAGGCCCACTTCGTGCCTACATCCGCGATATACAGCCGCTCGGCATCCGCAAACACCTTGAACGACGGGTTGATATACGGAGTCATTTGTATCCCTTTGGTGCGCACCTTGATCTTGCCGTTTTTCTCCTTATAAAAGAATGTCAACAGATCTGCCTCCCGCGCATCCTCGGGAACGCCAAGTTCGGACATCACAGCCTTGTGCGCGCTTTCCAGCTGTTCAAGCGTTTTCACATTTTCCTGCCGGTCGAGCACGGCTTTCTTTTTTCTGCTCCCGATAAGTTTCAGTACCGCCCACACAACAACGCACACGCCGAGGATCCAGAATACGGGCGGAGCATTGTGATACGCTTCATCGATCGTGACCTTCGAGAGGGCTTTCAGAAGCGAGATTCCAAGCAAAGCACTCGCCACGCCGCACACCCACTGCACCACACGCAAAGGCAGAGGGAGCTTGGCATCCTCCAACATCCCTGTCGCCCTCGCCGTCGCGGCTTCGAAGCCTTCCGATACCGAAAGTGACGGATGCGCCACAGCAAACCGCTCTCCGTTTTGCCGTGTATTCTGTTTATAATCGGTAATATCAATTCCCAAAAACGGCTTCATACAATCCCCTCATTCCTTTACTTCAAACACAGCGCGCCGCTCCTCGCAAAGCAGGAAGAGCGGCGCGTTGTGATATCTTCGGTTATTCCGTTTCGGTCGTTTCCACGACAGGTGCGGTATCCACAACCTCGCCGCTAAAGGTCGGTGTCTCGGCTTCGGTCTTCTTGCCGAGAATCTCGGGAAGCTGCATCCCTGCCAGCGCAAATACATCTGCGAGCGGCGGTACCGACTGCATCATTCCCGACAGAAAGCCTGCCGTGGCATTTTTACCTTCGCCGTTCTGCCCGTTGTCCCATACGGTGACCTTGTCGATCTTGATGTTCTTGATGGCATCCACCTGCACACGCATCAGATCTTCGAGCTTATC
>JAFQMR010000106.1 GCA_017396175.1 Clostridia bacterium | reverse complement strand
TGGGCAATGGAGACCGGCGTCGAGCTGATCACCGCCGAGCATAGGCAGATCATCAACGACAAACGCGCAACGTAAAAGAATAAAAAACGGTAACCGCCGCAAGGGGAGCATCGCCTCCCCTTGTTTTCTTTTGCTCTTGTGTTTTTGTGCGGTTGTGGTATAATAAACGAAGAATGCTCAAAAGGAAGGATCTGACACTATGGCAAATCTCGGCTATGTGTTTCGCCGCTTGCTGACGATGGATTATAAAACGATGTTCAAGACCGTCAAAAAGCTGCACAAGAAAACGGGCAAATCCCGCCTGTTTCTCCTGCGCGATATGCAAAAATGCGCCGTCAACTACGGCGCCGGGTACATGGACTATGACCTGTTCGAGATGTACGATCTGACTCCCGAACAGCGCGACACCTACCTCACCCGCGGACGCAACAACGAGCTGATGAAGATTCACAACGATATGAGCTTTGCGCATTTCTTCGACGATAAGGCGGAGTTCAACACCCGCTTCAACCAGTATATCCGCCGCGAATGGATCAACCTCTCCGCACCGAAGGAGGAGGTGCTTTCCTTTATCGAAAAGCATCCCGTGTTTATCGCCAAGCCGATCGAGGGAATGTGCGGCAAGGGCGTTGAAAAGATCGATGCGACTTCCTACGGCTCGGCGGAGGCGACGTACGACGCGCTTCTCGCCATGGATACTGCCTTTGAGCTTGAAGAGCTGATCATTCAGCATCCCGCCGTCAGCGCGATCTACCCCGAAGCGATCAACACCGTCCGCACCGTCACCATCCATAAGGACGGCGTTGTCCACATCATCTGCACCTATTTCCGCATCGGCAACAACGGCAAGCACGTTGACAACTTCAACAGCGGCGGTATGGTGGCGCCCGTTGACGAGGAAACGGGCATCGTCAAGGACCGCGCCATCGATAAGAATAAAACGCTCTATGAGGTGCACCCCTACACAGGTGCCGCGATCAAGGGCTTTCAGTTTCCCGACTGGG
The DNA here is from genome assembly GCA_017396175.1 of Clostridia bacterium. GTDB lineage: Bacteria > Bacillota > Clostridia > Oscillospirales > Acutalibacteraceae > RGIG1959. Next base: position 4,044 of record JAFQMR010000106.1, on the reverse strand, counting down.
ACAAGATGCGCGAGCTTGTCACCGAAGCCGCCAAGGAGATCCCCGAAATGGGGTATCTCGGCTGGGACGTAGCGTTCACCCCGAACGGGCCTTGCCTCGTCGAGGGCAACAATTTCCCCGGACACGATATTTATCAGCTGCCCGAGCATACCCCCGACAAGATCGGTATGATGCCGAAATTCCGCGTATAACACAAAAAGCGCTGTGGATGGTCCACAGCGCTTTTCCTTTATTCTACCGTAATGCGGCCTTCAACGTCCGCATATTTTTCACTGAGCTTGCCACCGAGGTGCTCGGTGATGTAAACGGTGAGTGCCTGATAATCGCTGATGCCTTCGGCGATCAGCAGTTCGTTGTCCGCAAACACGTTGATACCGCCGCCCGATTCACGGATAAGGTAATTGTGCGACGCGAATTTGTAGGTTGCCGCGGGATCCAGCGGCACATACACCCCGTTTGCATCCAACACATACGCATCCTTTACACGGCGTGTATCCCCGATGGACACAAGCATACCGTTTTCATCAAAGGTCACGGAGTGTGGGATCGAGGTGTCGATCGTGCATTTCATACCCGAGATATGCTGGAAGCTCCCCTCCTCGCCGACGGCTACGCCGTTTTCCTCGGCGACCGCCTGCACCTCGCGGTAAGCAACCTCCAGGGAATCGAGGATCTCCTGTCCCGTGGCATGGACCATACACATATTGTTGCCGAACGGGTGGATCTCCAGAATATCGGCATAGGTGATGTCGCCCGCCGGCAGATCGGCACGCACTCCACCGCCGTTTACGACCGCGATGTCGGCCCCCGTCACCGCACGGTATGCATCGGCGCAAAGATTGCCGATGGTGGTTTCACGGTTACGCACCATACGTGCACCGCTCTCGGAATAGCCCGTCAAGGCGATATCCGACGTCGCGACCACCGCGTTCATTTCGCTTTCATAGCTTGCGCGGATCGTGGCGTAATAACGTTCGAAATCCGCGTCCTTGTCGGCATAGTCGGAGATCAGACCGACGGTCACATTGCCGCTCGGCGAGATCACCAGCTGACCGATGGTATCGAGCTTCGTACCCGTGGAGGACAACAGTACCTCTTCCCCGCTCTTGTTCTTCTCGATACGGCAGGGGATCACGTTGTGGGCGTGACCGTCGAGCACCGCATCCACACCGACGGTGTTACGGATCAGATCCACCGAGGTGAACGGTGCCGACTCCTCCATATCGCCGAGGTGGGACAACACCACAACGTAGTCCGCGCCCTTCTCGCGGCATTCGTCCACATACCCTTGCACGCGGGTGAACATCTTGGTGCCGTCGTCACCGCCGAGGAAGGAATAGACATACTCCCCGTTTTCCATAAAATAGGTCGGGGTGGATTTCGTCAGGCTTTCGGGGGTGGCCACACCGATAAACGCCACCGTCGTCTCGCCGTAATCAAACAGAATATACGGATCGACCTCGCTCAAGGCATTTTCGCCGCTTCCCGTGTATTCGATGTTGCACGAGAGGTACGGATAGGACGCTTTGCCGATCAGGCTTTTGAGCTGTTCCATCCCGTAATCGAATTCGTGGTTGCCGAGTATTGCCGCATCGTAGCCGACGCGGTTCATAATATCGATCAGATGCGCACCTTCGGATACCGTGCCGATAAATTCACCCTGGATCGCGTCCCCGCAATCCACCAGCGTCACATACGGTGTCTGCTCCTGCACGTACGCCTTGTACGACAGTAAGCCCGCATAGCCGATATCGTCTTCAATGCCGCAATGCACGTCGTTGGTGAACAGCACCACGATGTCCTCCGCCGCTGTTTCGGCGGGCGACGGCGCACAGCCTGTCACAAGCGATAACAGCAACACGGCAACAGCCAACAAGGATACCAAACGTTGTCTCATCACGATCCCTCCTAACGGTAATTTCAAGTATAGCAACTTTCGTTCACTGCGTCAAACGGTTTTATGATCCTTCTGATAAAAAATTCGCGCAAACCTCTTGCATTTTTACGATGCATATTGTATAATCATTTTCGCACCTGCCGGTGTGATGGAATTGGCAGACGTAGTGGACTCAAAATCCACCGGTGGCGACACCGTGCCGGTTCGAGTCCGGCCACCGGCACCAGAAAAAAGCCTTGTCGAAAGACAAGGCTTTTTTTAACGAAATAAATCCCTTTCGGGATTTGTGAAATATCCTTAGGATATGAAATATGGCTTCGCCATGTGAAATACGCCTGCGGCGTGTTAAGGGATTTATTTCATTTCACCGGATGCGAAGCATCCGATTTCACAATGACCACAGGTCATTACTTCACATTTGCCACAAGGCAAATATTTCACCATTCCCCTTTTTACCCGCATCAAACAACGAATCCGTCTCCCCCTCTTGCAAATATTGAAAAAAAGAGTATAATAGAATTGATATTTGTATTTTTTAAGCGAAAGGAGCGGTCGATATGAAGCGTGTATTCTCTTGTCTTTTGTTGATTTGTCTGTTGCTGACGACCGGTTGCGATATTCTTCCCACAGCCCCGACACAACCAACCGTCCCCCCCACCGAATCGACCACCAAAGCCCCAACCACGACCACCAAAGCTCCCTCTTCAAAAACCGTCACCGTCTATCTACTCGAAAAAATCGGCTCAAAAGACACCGATCACGTCGAGTTTTCTTACGATGAACAACACAATCTGATCTCCGCCAAACGCGTTTTCATCGAGCCCGCGGTGGAGCCCGAGGAAGAATCCACGACGGAGTACACCGACTATTTTGAAAACCCCGATGAACACGGCATGCCCACGTCCGTGCGGCGCTGTTGGAGCGAGACCGATCAGTCCAACACACTGCTGACCTATACGGACGACGGCAAACTGAACACCGTTGAAAAAACCTCGATTCCTTTCAACGGCTACACGTTCCGCTACGACGAAGAAGGCCGTTTGATCGACCAATCTTATCTTGTCAACAATCGCGCCGAGTGGTCGCTGATCTACGACTACGCCGACGGCAAACTGAAAGCGGCCCGCTGTGTGGACGCCGATAACAACCCGCTCTACAAAATCACGGTAAAAGGCGGTCGTATTACGAAGGAAGCGTATGCCGTCGACGACACCAAATGGCATGCGTATACCTATCAATACGACGACCACGGCAATATATCCAAAAAAAGTTACTCGACGGAAAGCGGCACGGTCTCTACCACCCGCTACACCTACAAAACGGTGAAAGTTCCCGCCGACCGCGCCGCGTATATTCGCGAACAACAAACCCGGTTGACCATGATCGATCAACCTCTGCCGTTTGCGCAATACCGCACGAAGTGATCATCACGCTTCTTACACGATATTCCTCTTAAACACCTCCCGGTGTTTAAGAGGAATATTTTATTTTCGATCCTTTCTGCGAGATTTCGACCCGCCGAACGACTAATACAGAGAACCTATTATAAGGAAAGGAGCCGTCGCCGATGGATCAAAGTGCCGCCCTGTACCGTCAATTCCTAAGCGGAGATAAAGACGCCCTCGTCGAGATCATTCGCCTACATAAAGACGGCTTGATTCTTTATATCTACAGCATTACAAGACACCTCGGTCTGGCCGAAGAACTGGCGGAAGAGACGTTTGTGCGACTGGTCGTGAAGAAGCCGCGCTTTCACGGAAAGAGTCAATTTAAAACGTGGCTGTATGCGATCGGACACCACATCACCGTCGATTATCTGCGCCGCGCGTCCAAGCGTTCCTCTCTGTCGTTCGAACAACTCAATAATCAAACGGACGGACAAACCCTCGAAGACGCCTACATCCGCGAAGAACGCAACCGTCTGCTTCATCAATCGCTCGCCAAATTAAACGACCACTACAGTCAGGTGCTGTATTTAACCTATTTTGAAGACTTGACGCGCGACGAAGTCGCACAGGTCATGGGGCGCTCCAAACGGCAGATCGAAAACCTCATTTATCACGCCAAAGCCGCCCTGCGAGAACAACTGCGAAAGGAGGGCTTTTGCGATGAAGGATTATAAAGAGTTTGCCGACAGCGTGTTTGCC
>JAFQMR010000105.1 GCA_017396175.1 Clostridia bacterium | reverse complement strand
GCTCACCTACCGACAAAATACTTCATAATAAATGATACCATACCCCCCTCACTCTGTCAACCGAAAAAGCCGCCCGTCCCCACAAAGGAGACGGGCGGCTATAAACGCTGTTATTCGGGTTTGCGGCGGATCGACGCCATCGCGAACCACAGGAGGCCGCTTGCAAGCAACAGTGCAAGCCAAAGAAGGCTTGCCGTCCCTTCGCCCGTTTGCGGGCTGACGGCACGTGTGGTCGAGGTCGTGACCGATGTTGCACAAGCCGAGGAAGCCGTTGTTGTCGTAGTCGTCACGGCAGGCGCCGTTGTGGTGCCGGTGTACTCGTTAATAAACACCGCTTCGGGAACCACCGTACCGAGCTTGCGAACCGTACGGGACGCCTCACGCAGCTGTCCCTCGCGATCATCCTCGATCACCACCGTGATCTCAAAGGTCGTTTCGTCGTAGAGGACCTCCTCGAGTCCCGTGTTGACCTCCGATACACGCAAGAGGTATGTCCCCGCCTCGTACACCGTCAGCGGCTCAAAGCGCACAACGCCGTCCGCGTCGTTTGACGCCGCATACAGCCCACGGCCGCTGCTGCCGCCGATCAACACAAAGAGGAATTCTCCCTCCTCCATGGCGCGTCCTGTCAGCTCCTTGGTCACCGTGATATCGATCGCGGCAGGCTTTGCCGTATAGGCATTGCGGAAGGACAGTCCGACGGCCTCCACACCGTTCTTTTCATACGCCACAGCGGCGTACAGCTTGCCGTGGCCGCTGTCGGTCACCGTGACCGTTACGGTATACACCGCTTTGTCATAGGTAATACCGCCGAGCGTTCCCTGTTGCTCCCGTACCGTATAGCGGTACACGCCCGTCTTTTCATAGACCAACGGTGCAAAGCGGAACCGCGAGCCGACATTCCCCGTCGACTCGATCACATCGCCGTGTTCATCGTACAGCACAAAGGAAAGCTCGCCGTCCTTCAGATCCCGTCCCGTAAAGATCACGGTGCCTTCCGGGGTTACCGTCGTCGCGTCCGCCCGATAGCGGTTGCGGAATACGATCGGCTCTTCACGGTCAGCAGACGCTGTCAGCACGCCGTTGTTCTCTTGCACCGTCACCGTGACGGTGTACTCGCTTTCATCGTAATCGATGCCGCCGACCGTCCCTTGGCATTCGCGGATCACATAGTGATGTACACCCTCCTCCGCATAGGTCAGCGTATCGAACAGAAAGCCGCCGTCATAATCGTTCGTCACCGTCTGCAAAGGAGCGATCCCGTCGGTTTCAAAGGTGTCGTCCGTCTCATACAGCGCAAAGGCAAACTCGTCCGCCGAATGCACGCGTCCCGCGAGCTCCTTCTGTCCGCTGAACACCATCGCCGCCGCTTGCGGGGCATAGGTGTTTTCAAACACGGGAGCCGCATCGAGGAGCTGTCCGTCGGGAGCATAGATCCGATACGACGCCTCCGTCGTGCCGTCGAGGCGATCGCGCACAGTCACCTCGACCTCGTACTGTGTCATATCGTAGGTCATACCGGGGATCGAGCCCGACAGCTCTGCCAGACGGTAGCGGTGAGTCCCGACGTTATCCGCCGAATAAGCGATCTTAAAGACAGCCTGACCGCTTTGATCGGTCAGCGTCGATTCATGTACCGTATAACGCCCGAGGCTGTCCAGAAGCACAAAGCGGAAGCCGCTTTGCGGGAACAGCTGACCGTTCACTCTCTTTTGTACGGGGATGCTGATCGTTGTACCCTTGTGCGGCGTATAGCGATTACAAAACGCCGCTTTAACCGACCAACCATAGTCGCTTTCCGTCACCGACGTGTTCATCACATCGGAGACGTGCTCAAGCTCCAGATAACCGTCACAGTCACGGTCGCTCACATCTACGTGGAAGCGACGATAAACGGTATCATAGGTCACACCGCCGTCCTCAGACGGCACAAGCTCCGACAGGCGGTAATGATAGGTGCCGACCTCTTCGTACACTTCGTCGGTCAGATCAAACACGGCAAACGGTGAGCGAGGATCGTCTACCGTAAAGGTGTGTACAATCTCTTCGGGAGCGCCCGTTTCGGGGTGAAGCTCTTCGAGCACAAAGGTGAAGCAGTCGCCCGCTTGCCATTCGCGGCCCTCCAGAGCCTTTTCCACCGTTACCGTGATCTCCCCGTCTGCGGGACTCCACGCGCGCGGCGCATACTGCAAGGCAAGCACCGCTTCACAATTGCTCGTTGCCGAAATCGTTCCCGTCAGCCCGTGCGAAGCCGCATCGTCCTGCGAAAAGCCGCTGTCCCGCGCCATGGCCGACGTCACGGTATACACCGTATCGGCGGGAAGACCGCGAAGCACCGCCGACGCATCGCTCAGCAACGATATATACACCACACCGTTGCTGTCCGTTGTAACGGTCGTCTCGTCGCTCTCGCGCAACAGCGTCAGCGCCTTACCGCTGAGAGGGGTTCCGTTTTTCGTCAGCTTTACGGCAAGCTCCGACGGAATAGGAGACGATCGTTCCGAATCGTCAAACGGATAGGAGATCGTTCGACGGAGAAACAGATCCCCGTTCAACTGCGGCGTATTGACAAAGCAGACATCGGTAAGCGTGTTGAGATCCACTTCGCCCGACGCCGCAGAGCCGCCGACTGCCACGCCGTTCACCGTCACACTCTTTGTACGATAACCCTCGTGCGGAAGTTCTTCCGCCGTAAAGCGGGCTCCGAACGGCAGCTCGGTAATATACAGCGTCTGTCCGACTGGCAGCGTCAGCTCCGCAACACCGTTCTGCAGTGTGATCGTGCCGTGTTCACCGTCCACCTCACCCTGCACCGCGCACAGCGTCGGGAACGTACCGTCAAGCGGACGCTCGAACACATCGGACACCGTCAGGCGGAAGCGGCATTCCTCCGAGAGCGTCGGATCGATGAAGTCCGCTGTTTTGGTCAGCTTGATGCCGGTGGCGGGCGTCACCAGCAGGCGTCCGTTGTTACCGAGCATGGTAAACGCCTCATACGACGCATTGGTCATCGACACCGTCAGGTTGTTCGCAAACGCCGCCGTACCCGTGGCATTCAAATCCTTTTCGAAATACGAATCGGTCTGACGGCGGTACACCGTGCCCTTTGGAACGATCCATACGCCCTGCTCTTCATCCCATACCGCTTTGGAAAGCGATTCCTCGGAAATCGGTTCATAAAGCACCTGCGAACGATCGCTCCCCTGCCTGAAGATGTAACGGGCGCGGTAATACTCGGCCTGCACATCCACGGTATACGCGGCATCGGTGAGCATTTTATAACCGTCACCCTGCTTTTGATAAATGGGCGTATCCGCCGTATAGTAATAGCGTTCGTTCTGCGCAGAGGGTACAAAATGCGCCGTTGCGGTTCTCGTATCCGCCGCATTCGTCCCCTCTTTCCATGCGTTCGTCCAAAAAACGCGTGTGTCGTCGGGGCGCACGTGCTTCTCCTCGTACACCTCGCCGACGTTGTATTCGTTGATTGTCTCATCGAGTCCGATCTCATAGACAAGGCGGATCGGCTCCGCCCCTTCGCGCTCAAGAGAAACATTCGTTGCCTCTGCTTCCGATGCGCCGTCGAAGGACACCTTGTAGGTCACCATCGGCACCAGTGCCGCCGGAATTTTCCAGAGCACCTGCTGTTCGTCCGTATCGAGCTTCGTGCGCACCTGCACGGTCATATACATCATATCGCTGTCGCGTACGCCGCTCCCCGTCTCACCGAGAAAGCCGTAGGAACGGACGGCGTAGACCGCCCCCGCCGGAGCGGAGGACGTCTCCGTCTCATCCCAAAAGCCGACGTACACACCTGCCGCATCGGCATACCACGCAATATAGTTGCTGAAATCGCCCGTTGCGGCATCGTAGCGAAGCTGTCCGGCTGCGACCGCTTTGCCGATCAGGTCGATAGCGGTGGTGTTATCGGGAAGTCCCAGTCGCGTTTTCACCGAGTCGCGGAATGCCAGTCCGAGCGTCGACGGCACCGCGACGGAGCCGAGCCCGTCCTCGGAGCTGTTGTTGAGCATCGACGCCATCGCCTTGCCCGAGAACAGACGATCTCCGAGCAGGATGCCCTTGATATCCTTGACCTCCATATACGGTCCGACGGTGTCCTCAAATAGGATATACCCGCTCAGGTTGGGGTTGCCGCCTTCAAGATCGGTCGGATAGTACCGGGAACGAAGAAGAATTTCCGATGTCACGGCATCCATCTCTTTCGTCAGCTCCGCGCCGTCTGCGGCATAAAAGAACTCATCGGCGTAGTTCTTATCCACCGCGTGTGCATTTTTATAAATCGTGATGGTTTTATGATGGCCTGCTATGTCAGCATCGGGCACGTGAAGCTCCAGGCCTGTCGAGCCGTCCAACTCGCCGTACACCGTCCACAGGCTTTGAAGCGTCTCGTTTGCGCGGGACGGATCAAATACATTCCCGTTCTCACCGATACCAAGCGTGTAGAACAGGCTTTCACCCACGCGATTGTAATGCGCTTCCATATGGTTACGAACATAGGCGGCCGTCAGTTGTGTCAGGAAGCGGATTTCCTCCGACTCACTGCGACCGTCTCCCGCGTTTGACCGATCGTATCGATCTACCTGATCAAAACAGCTTGTCGCCGTGTTGGGCGCATCGTCCGAAATAAGCACCAGCACGGGAAGACGGCTCACGCCGCCCTGTACGTTATCGCCCGTCACCAGCGGATCCGCCGCTTCAAACTGCTTGAGTGCTTCATACAGGCCCGCCTGCATATAATTATCGCCGCCGAACAGCCGCTTCGGGATGTCCCCCGCGCCGTTCCGAAGGGATACGCCCTGCCCGTTTTTTACCGTCGAGGCCACCGCCAACGACAGACCGTCGGTCGTTATATACACATCGTTATAAGCGGTATAGCGGTCAAGCGGCATCAACACCGTCACACTGTCGACATAGGATGACGCACCCTCATCCGCCCCCGCATACAGCACCACACCGACGCGGTTGTTGTAGTTGCTGTCCAGCAACGCCTTCAGTGTCGCGTTGAGAGAAGCCGTCAGCATCGGTGCCGTCGGTGTCATCGACGCCGAAACATCGACCACCAGCACCGTGTCCGTCGGAACGGTCGAATATCCGCGGATCTCTTTATTCGAGGCGATCGCCGACAGGGCCACAAGAAACCCGTTTTCCGAATCGGTCATCGTGACCGTTCCCTGCGGGAAAGCCGTCGCATCCGTCAGTACCGATTTATCCATCCAAACGCCGCCTGCGTACTGCGTAGACGTCGCCTCCGGTCCGTAAAACTGCTTCCAGGTATCCATGGTTGACGGATCTGCTACTCGCCTGTTTGACGCCGCAACCGGCGTCGGCGGAACGGCAGGAAACAGCATCAGCACAAGCGACAACACCGCCAGCACCGCTGACAGCCGTCGGATGATGGAAAACCGCTTCATATACATCTCTCCTCTGATGCCGCTTCGGCATCCGTGTTCTTAACCCTTTTTCAGGATGTTCTTTTCGAAAAAGTCTTGCACGCGCGCCCATTCGCCCGCCTTGTTACGGCGATGCCACAGCGTTTTGTAATCGGCAAGCCACGCACACAGCTCCGCAACGAGCGTTTCATCAAGCGGGCGATCGTTCGCTTCTGCCTCCAGCATCCCGAAGACCGCCGTGATCCCGCGCGCCGCCAATGTCAGCGTTTCGCCGATCCGCGTATCCACGCGTCCTTCAGCCGTTATCGCCGCCAGGCGCTCTGCACAGCGGCGGCAGGAGGCTCGCGCCTCCTGCAGATCCAACAAGCGGAGATCCGCCTTATGGCGCTCGTAATCCTTCGGTTCGCCGTATTCGTTGTCAAACAGCTGTACCGTCAGCTCCCACAACGCCTTTTCATAGCCGAAGCTCTCGAGGAACAGCTCGTCCCGACGGTTGAGCTCCCGCACAAGCTTCAACAGCTCCTCGTCGGCGTGATAGCACAGCGTCAACACCGCCTTTTCAAACGTCGCATCATCGAGGCCTGTCGGATTCCAGGCGACAGCCGCACCGTACACAAGGCCGCACAGCACACCTTCATCAAAACACAGGTGCCCGTAGTCGCCCCAGTTGGTGAGAAGCACTCCGTCCGCGCCGTTTATCAAGCCTTGCTCCGTCACGTTACGGATGTTCGGCAGGCTGTAGGCAAGCTTTTCGAGGAACCGCTTATGCGAATGCACACTCGGGCAGACGATCTGCCGCACCCCGGCCTCCTTCAGCACATCGGCACGAAGGCCGTTGCCGTTCGCATCATAACACCAGTTCAGATAAACGATGCCCTCGGGAAGCATTTCAAGCGCCTCGGGATGCTGCATCACGATGTCGCCCCACATCATCACCGTCTTGCCGCGTCCTTGCAGGAAGCGGGCGAGCTTCGATACAAAGGAGGCATACAGAGCGGCCGTATCGCCGCCGCGGTTACGCCCTTTACACAGATCAAACGTCTCGTCACAGCAAATATTGAAATACGACGACGTAAAAAGCGGGAGATACTGCTCGATCAACGACGTGATAAGCGAAACGCTTTCGGGATTCGTCGGATCGATCGTATGATGAATCAGACGCTCGTGCCAGTTATGCACCGACGGCTGATACGCCTCCATCTCGCACAAATGCCGATAGGAGGACGATTGCAGGAGAAAATACAGATGGCCGAACGAGGACAGCGACGGGATCAGCTCCACGCAACGCTCACGGCAATAGCGATCAAGCTCCAAAATCTCCTCGTCGGTATAAAAACCGAGCTCCTCCTGAATCCCTGCGTATTCCTTAAAGCGGTGGGTGTGCTCCACGTACAGCTGCAGAGAATTCATTTTACATTCACTTAAGCGGTCGACAAGCACTTTCAGCGTTTCGAGCGTCGGAATGCGTCCGCGGCTGACATCCTGATAGAACCCGCGATACCGCAAAGCGGGCTCGTCCTCCATCTCACAGCACGGTACCGCCCCCTGCACACGGAGCTGACGTAAGGTTTGTGCCGCATAGAACGCACCCTTTGGGCCGTCTGCCGTGACGGTGATCGCCTCGGGCGTGACCGCCAGGCGATAGCGCTCGCTTTCGGCATCCTCGCCGCAGGTAACCTTCAGCGGAACCATACCGTCTTCCGCCGTCAGCGGCGCATACGCCGCCGCCACCCACATCGGCACGCTTTCCGCATACAGCGCCCACGCACCATCGCGCAACACGCCTTCTGTATACACCGTGTTTTTCGGCATAGGCAACAAATACATAGCATCGTCTCCTGAAAAATTTATATATATTCAATTATACTAAACGATAGAATATCTGTCAATATAAAACGCCCCTGTTCCGAACGGAACAGGGGCCGATCCACCGATCAGGTATTACAGAAAAAGTCGGTGCTGTTTGCGGCATGCGGCGCACGTCCGACGCAGGTGTTATCCTTCGCGCGGTCACGGAGCTCACAGACAGGGTTCGGGGCAGTTTCAAAGCGGTAATCGCGTCCGTTGCGGCGGATGCGCGTCGTAATGACATTGTGAGACGGCACACTGTCCGCCGACGGGATCAGCGCTTCCTGATAACGGAAGAAATCCGCATCGTCTTTCAGCTGATCGATCGTCTTATACCCGTCACATACGCTTGTATACTGCACCGTGGTACCGAGAATATGACGCACATACTCGATGTTTTCGTGAAGCGACAGCGGCGAGGGGAACTCCCCGTCGGGAATGACCTGTTGCCAGTCCTTCCCTTCATATTTCTGCAGTAAGGCTACGGCTTTGTGCAAGTGACCAAGCTCCATATGCAGATGTTCTTCCCACAAGCGCTTGATGCACAGATCCGATTCCGTCATCCAGCAAGACCAATAGAGGTAGCACTCCGTGTAGTCGTGCCAGAGAAGCATTTCAAGGAAGGTGGCGTTCGGATCCATCAGCGCCTCATAATGCGTGACGTGCTCTTCCTCTACCAGCGCGATCTCCTCATACAAGCGACGAGAGGCATCGTTGCGGCCGAAGGTCGAGAGATTCATATAGTAGTTCATCGTCTGCTGCTCGGCCGCCGTAATGATCATCGTTGCAAGCACGGTTTGCTTACAGGCTTGCTTGCTGTTGATAGGACGGCGCACGTTATCCATCGGATAGCGGTGGTGCGCGATCGTCGGGCGACCGGGCGTGATCTCCGTATACCGTCCGACCAGCCGCTCGGCGTGTACGCCCTGCTCCATTTCAAGCTGATTCGCATAGCGATAAAGATGATCGAAATCCTCTAAGAGCGCGAAATCCAGTGCCTTTTTTACGTGGCAATCGCATTCGCGTTTTGCAAGCTCGGCGGTCAGGTCCACCGCCAGCTGCTCATACCCGATCGTATGCTCCAATGCCGTTTCATCGATGGGCTTGAGAAGCGACAGCACCTGCTGTTGCTGTTTCTCGATCATACGCGTCATTGCCAGCTCGCGGCGCAGATCGTTATTCGCCGTGTGACGTGCAAATTGATGCGAGAACCAGTTGGCTTCGTATTCCGTGCCGTTCATCAGAATGATGCGTGTCTTTGTATAGGGATCTACCTCGTGCTTGTTATACGGCTTCGGGTACAGCTGACAAAAGTTACGCAGGCTGTCAAACGCCGACTGCGGGCGTTCGTGAAACGGATTCATATAACTCCTCCTTTGAAATCCGATGCAAGAGCAGTATATGTCACCGTCCGACAGCCTATGCAGACATACGCCCCAAAGCACAAAAAAACCGCCCTTGTTCACACAAGGACGGCTTTTTGATAAGCGGTTCAATTATTGATGCTGTCGTAGATGGCCTTCACCATATCGAACGCTTTGGTGCTCCAGGCCCCCTCCGACGTCACTTCGGCTTCCTGAAGCTTCGCGGCACGGGTTGCTTCGTCGCGGAGAGACTCGCTTGCCTCGGCAACAAGGCGGAGCTTCTCGTCGAACATCATACGGAATTCACTGCCGAAGGTATCGTAATACTTCTTGGCGGTCGCCGCCACCGTTGCGTCATCCACCGCCGTCTTCTCGCACATATCGAGCATGGCCGCCGCTTTGGCAACCGCCTGCTGATTCGTGGTCTTCATACCGAGCGCCAGCTCGTCGACAAGATCAAGCATCGCGAAAACTTCCTGTTCGTTCACCGTCAGCTCCTCGGTCGGCTTCGTCGAAGACTCATCCCCCGAGGGCTTTGCGGGGGCAGAGGAGCATCCGACAAAGCAAGCACACATAAGCACCAGTGCCAGCAAAAGACTCATCATTTTCATCATAGTTTTCATACAGTATCGCTTCCTTTCAAAAAAACACCGCTGAGATAATATTACGGTATCTCAGCGGTGTTTGTCAACTGTTATTTTTTCTTACCCATACCGGTCACCGGGCGGCAATGCCAGATGCGGTCGGAATAATCCTGAATCGAACGGTCGGAAGCGAAGATACCGCTGCCCGCCGTATTCAGCAGAGCCTTGCGCGCCCACGACTCCTTGTCGGTGTACGCCTTCGCGGAATCCGCCTGCGCACGGCAGTAATCTTCAAAGTCCGCCAGCACCATATACGGATCCTTCGAAGTCAAGGAGCCTGCAATCTCGCCGAACTGGCGACCGCCGAAGCCCTTGAACATCGCATCGATCGCGCGGTGCAGGTTCGGGTTGCTGTTGTAAAGGTTCTGCGGGGTGTAGCCCATACGCTTCTGATTCTCCACTTCCTCGGCGCTCATACCGAAGATGAAGATGTTATCCTCACCCACCGAATCATAGATCTCCACGTTCGCACCGTCCATCGTACCGAGCGTCACAGCACCGTTCATCATCAGCTTCATATTGCCGGTACCGCTTGCCTCGGTGCCCGCCAGCGAGATCTGCTCACTGATATCCGCACTGGGCATCAGCAACTCCGCCAGGGACACACGGTAGTCCTCGAGGTACACGACTCTCAGCTTCTCGCGGATGACGGGATCCTTCTCGATCTCCTTGCCGAGCAGGTAGATGAAGCGGATGATCTCCTTCGCAAGATAATAGCCGGGAGCGGACTTGGCGCCGAACAGATAGGTGCGCGGCACCATGTCCATATTCGGATTCTCTTTAAGCTGGAGATAGGTGTGCAGGATGTGAAGCGCATTCAGGTGCTGACGCTTATACTCGTGCAGACGCTTGACCTGTACGTCGAAGATGGAATCGGGATCCAGCGTTACGCCGTTGTGCTCCTTGACATACTTCGCAAGGCGCTCCTTGTTGTGGCGCTTGATCGCCATAAAGTCCGCCAGAGCCGCGCTGTCGTCCGCATACGCACGCAAGCCTGCAAGCTCCGACGCGTCCAGCACAAAGCCGTCACCGATCTTATCGGTGATAAACTCGGTGAGCTTCGGGTTCGCCTGGCACAGCCAACGGCGGTGTGCGATACCGTTCGTAACGTTCTTGAACTTCTCGGGCATCACCGTATAAGCATCGTGGAAGACGTCTTGCTTGATGATCTCGCTGTGCAGCTGCGACACGCCGTTAACGGAATGCGACGCCGCCACGCAGAGGTTCGCCATCTTGACAAGGCCGTAGCTCAGGATCGCCATACGGCTGACCTTCTGCACATCGTTGCCCGTCTTCTCCATCATTTCCGCGCTGTAGCGGTTGTTGATCTCGCAGACGATCTGATAAATGCGGGGCAGGCGCTGCTTGAAGAGATCCTCAGGCCAGCATTCCAGAGCCTCCGCCATAACGGTATGGTTGGTGTACGCCATCGTGCGGGTGATGATGCTCCACGCATCGTCCCACGAATAGCCGCATTCGTCGAGCATAATACGCATCAGCTCGGGGATCGCGAGCGTCGGGTGCGTGTCGTTGATGTGGATCGCCGCCATCTCGGGCAGGTTGTCCAGCGTACCGTATTCCTGCAGGTGACGTTGCACGATGTCCTGCACCGATGCGGACACAAGGAAATACTGCTGGGACAGGCGCAGAGACTTACCCTCGCGATGGTTATCGGCAGGATACAGCACCTGGGTGATGATCTCCGCCATCGCCTTCTGCTCCATAGCGCGCATATATTCGCCCTGATTGAAGAGGGACATATCCATACCGGGAGCGGTCGAACGCCACAGACGCAGGGTGGACACACCGCGTCCGTCCTTACCCGCGACCATCAGGTCGTAGGGTTGCGCAATGATGACCGTCGCGTTGTCGTGCTCAATGTGATGGAAGCCGTTATCCCACCACTCGCGCACCTCGCCGTCGAAGCGCACTTCTTTGGCAAGCTCGGGGCGCGGCAGAAGCCAGCACTCACCGCCGGGGAGCCAGAAATCAGGCGTCTCGGACTGCCAGCCGTCAACGAGCTTCTGGCGGAAGATGCCGTACTCGTACAGCAGAGAGTAGCCGACAGCGGGCATCGACGCGGTCGCAAGACCGTCGAGGAAGCAAGCCGCCAGACGACCGAGGCCGCCGTTACCGAGGCCTGCGTCGGGTTCCAGCTCGTACAACGAATCCAGCTTGACGCCGTACTTCTTCAGCTCTTTCTCCGCTTCCTCGGTCAGGTTCATATTGAAGAGGGTGTTCTTCAACGAACGGCCCATCAGGAATTCCATGCAAAGATAATAGACCTGCTTCGCGTTCTGCTTGTGCGCCTCCGAAATATACTTCACGCGTTCACGGCGCATACGGTCACGCAGAACCAGCGCCAGCGCGTTGTACCAGTTTTCGTCGGTCGCATCCTCAGGCTGTACCGAGAAGTTATGAAGCAGCTTCGCCACAAGCTCGTCCTTCAGGGACGCCTGTTTCTTTCCCGCCTTCGGGGCCGTCTTCTTCTCGGCAGGCTTCTTCTCCTCCGCCTTCGGAGCGGTCTTCTTCTCGGCAGGCTTCTTCTCCTCCGCCTTCGGGGCCGTCTTCTTCTCGGCGGGCTTCTTCTCCTCCGCCTTCGGGGCCGTCTTCTTCGCGGCGGGCTTCTTCTTCTCCGCCTTCGGGGCGGTCTTCTTCGCGGCAGGCTTCTTCTCCTCCGCCTTCGGGGCCGTCTTCTTCTCGGCAGGCTTCTTCTCCTCCGCCTTCGGAGCGGTCTTCTTCGCGGTCTTGGCTTCGGCCGCCTTATCGGTTTCCGCCGCCTTTGCAGCGGTCTTCTTGGTC
>JAFQMR010000104.1 GCA_017396175.1 Clostridia bacterium | reverse complement strand
TAGTGAAGTGTTAGTCTATTTGTTTATCTTGCTCTTAATTTTGGAAACGATGTCCACAAACAGTCCTGCGCCAAAAGCTCCAAAGAGCTTTCCTTCGCTCCTTGTATCAAGCGGAAACGGAGGAATTGTTGTCGCGCTTCGCGCGACCGTTCCCATAAGGGAACGCGGCGGGAGCAAGCCCCCGCCCTACGTCAATTTATGAGTTTTCTCCGTTAACAATCACTCTGTAATCACTCTGCCTTTTTGATTTCCGAACGGAACGGATCAATAAATAAAGGAGCTGTCGCACAACCTGTGACAGCTCCTTTTCTTTATTATTCTTCCTGTTCCCAGTTGTGCCAGACGTTCTGCACGTCGTCGTTAAAAGGCTCGCTTAAGCACTCCGTGCAACTCGCCTTTTGGCTTTATGCCGCGGTTTTTGCGGCACACATTCTTCTTAAAATGATTGTGTAGTATGAATGGTCTGTCACAATTCGACCGACTATATAAAGCATAACCGACCAAAAGGAAAATGTCAATATGTATACCCTAATGACACAAAGAGAACGAGCGGGACACGCACGCGCCCCGCTCAATAACTGAAAACAAAAAAGGACTATGCCGCGTTTGTTAAAGTTAATTTATATTTCCCGCGCGGATTTAAATTGGAAATATATTCGTCCGCTATTGTCATTTCTCCAATAGCAATCGGTGTGGACAAGAACTGACCAGAAGCAACAACGAGCCCTTCTTCGTCATACAATTTGTATCCGACATGGACATACGAACTTTCATTTCCATTGTCTGTTTTAGATACTAATTTCAATTTCGCTTTAAGTGTGACAGAAGCCGTTCCGTCATAATTCGTTCGGGAATCATATTCCAAACTTAACACCTCAACTAATTGAGAATAACTGTACTCATCGTCCGTATATGAAACGGGAACTGAGGGGAGTTCAATGTTCACTGTCAGTGAAGGAAGGTCGCTGATAGTTAAATTATATGGATCAAATGAAGAACCATCTGCTAACGTGACAGTCATAGTTAAAGTGCCGGAAGCGCTTGAACTTCCATCAATGTCACTTCTAGGAATATATAAGCCACACATGTAACGCGACCCATCCCATGAACTATTATTCCAACTTGTAAAATCCGTTGCATCAAACGCTATTTCCTTATCGTAAATGGTATAGTCACTTTCATCCTGAATCATAATATGAACTCTACCGCTTTCGGCGATATATTCGTCACTATCTTGTTCTTTTGAGAGAGAAAAAAACAATACATATTCTTCATCCGCTTCGTTATATTGGACTTTTCGATTTCCAATCCAACGAGTTCCATCATCATATTTTGTTGTGGGAGTAGTACTTGTTGTTCTTGTCGTTTTGGATGAAGTTTTTTTCGTATCCGATGAAGAATCGTTTTTGATATCTCCGCAAGCGCAAAACGTTAGTACCATTACGCTCGCCAAAAGTACACATAAAAATTTTTTCATTTTTGCTCAACCTTTCTCCATTAAATTCTGCACCGCGATGTTGATTGCTTGCGGTACATCTTTCATTTGAATACACCTTAATACTGTCGATACACGGTGCGGCTAGTGTTATCAACACTAAATATGTAACAGAGTGTTACATATTTAGTGTAACAGAATGGTACACTCTTGTCAAGAGGGTGGTGGTCGATTTTTATGAAGATGGAAGGCTTGCGGGCGATTCGCAAACAAAAGCGACTCAGCCAGTTGAAAGTGGCCATGGATTTGTCAATCAGCCGTGAGGCACTCTCGTATTATGAAAACGGCAAACGCAGTCCCGATATCGCGATGTTGGTGCGGCTGTCCGATTATTATAATGTATCCATCGATTATCTGATCCGCGGGCACGAGTTTCAATCAAAATATTAAAGAAGCCCAAGCGAAGCAATGCTCGCTTGGGCTTCTTTGTATCTTCAGATAGAAATGTCCCCAGGTTCTACCGGGGGAGCAATAAAGAAACGGTGCTGTATGCGAACGGAACGGATCAATCCGTGCCCTTGTATAATAAAGTCAGCATCAAAACAGAGGAAAACAATGGTATAATCAATGTGACACTGTGGATTGGTTGTCGTGCCCTCCGGCGGTTTATTCCGACTGGTTTGCGTAGGCTACAACCACAGCACTTTGTTTGAAAGTTAATGAGTTGGATAACACGTCGATGTTTTATCTCTTGCAAGGTTACTTAGCTTGGTGTTTGTGGGGCACAGTGATCTTTCTCTGGAGGAGTTGTTTTCCATGTTCTTTGTCGGTATTGATGTTGCATCTCAAAAACACGATTGTTGTGTTCTCGATGCACAGGGAAAAGTGTGCGCTGAATTTCAATTCCGAAACAACCGTGAAGGTTTTGACTATCTTTTCGAAATCCTTTCGCAATTGGATTCTGCCGAAAATATAAAGATCGGACTGGAAGCCACCGGCATTTACAGCACCAATCTGTTGGCGTTTCTTCGGCGGAATGGATTTGAAGCTACCACCTTCAATCCCTTACACATCAAAAAGCGTCTTAGCGCTACCACTCTAAGAAAAACCAAAACAGACAAATCCGACGCGAAATTCATCGCCGATACCGTTATGCACGAAACTTCTCAGCCCGATACTCCTGTATCATACCACATTTCTGAGCTAAAGTCACTAACAAGATTTCGTTTTCAGCTTGTTCAGGACTGTTCTCGTGCAAAAATCCAGGCAAAAGCAGCGTTACACACGCTGTTTCCTGAGTTTTCTTCTGCGTTTTCGGATGTGTTTGGTGCGTCGGCAAAAGCGATACTCAGTAAATATCCGTCAGCTGCCGATGTAGCAAACTGCCGCATTTCATCTCTCGAAAAGGTTTTGTCATCTGCCTCCAGAGGCAGATTCGGACGCGCCAAAGCTGAAGAATTGAAACAACTTGCCAAACAATCGATCGGGGTATTCTCTGCTGCAAAAGCATTGGCTTTGCAATCTTATCTTCAACAGATCCAGCTGTTTGAAGCACAGGTCGCAGAGGTCGATCGACAGATCAAGGCGATTATGGATGAGATCGATTCGCCGATCCTTTCTGTCCCCGGCATCGGATACACTCTTGGTGCAACTATTCTCGCAGAGATCGGTGATGTTCGTCGCTTCTCTTCGCCTGCTAAGCTGTTGGCGTTTGCGGGAATGGAGCCGAGCATCTACCAGTCAGGCAACTTCAAACCATCTTCCGGGAAGATGGTCAAACGCGGTTCTCCGCATTTACGCTGGGCTCTCGGACAAGCCGCGCGGCTTGTTCCTCAATACACGCATACATTCAGCCTGTATCTTGACAAGAAACTTTCCGAGAAAAAGCACTACTCTGTTGCCACTTCTCACGTCGCAAAAAAGCTCGTTCGTGTCCTGTTTGCAATCCTCTCAAAAGACGTTTCTTTCTCTGATAATATTTCTCATTTTGCCGCTTGACTTTTTATAGTTGGTCTACACAGTCCGCACGGATTCGTACGGATGATCATAAATAAAGGAGCTGTCGCACAAACTGTGACAGCTCCTTTTCTTTATTCCTCTTCCTGTTCCCAGTTGTGCCAGACGTTCTGCACATCGTCGTTATCCTCAAGCATATCGAGCAGCTTTTCCATTTTCACAACCAGCTCGGGATCGTCGATCTTCGAATACACGTCGGGCACCATTTCCACCTCGGCGGACACAAAGGAATAGCCCTTCGCCTCAAGGTCGTCGCGCACACCCGAGAAATCGTCGGGCTCCGTCGTAATTTCAAACACATCCTCGTCGGCGGCGAAATCGGCCGCACCCGCTTCGAGCGCATCCTCCATCACCTGATCCTCGTCGAGGCCCTCCGCCTCGATCACAAGGATGCCCTTTTTATTGAACATAAAGGACACGCAACCCGTCTGACCGAGGTTGCCGCCGTACTTATCGAAATAGTGACGCATCTCGCCGGCGGTGCGGTTGCGGTTGTCGGTCAGCGTCTCGACAATGACGGCGATGCCGCTCGGGCCGTAGCCCTCATACTGCAGAGCCTCGTAGTTGTCGGCGTTGCCCTCGCCCGACGCTTTTTTGATCACGCGATCGATGTTGTCGTTCGGGACGTTTGCCGCCTTCGCCTTCGCGATGCAGTCCTTCAGGCGGGAGTTCGACGAGGGATCCGCCGAGCCGCCCTCCTTGATCGCCACCGCGATCTCGCGGGCCAGCTTTGTGAAGACCTTTGCCTTCTGGCCGTCGGTCTTTTCCTTCTTACGTTTAATGTTGATCCATTTGGACTGTCCGGACATACTGTATCGTTCCTTCTTTGCTGAATTTTTTTAGTGCTTAAAATACGTCATCCGCCTGCGTATCGGGGATGCCGCCGACCTCGGTCGGAAGGGTAGGGGCAGCGGTCGTCGTTTGTCCTGCCTTGGTGGTACCGCCCGCCTTGGTGGTACCGCCCGAAGGTGCCGTCGTTTTCTGACCGGGCTTGGTGGTGGGCATCGCCGTCGTCGGCGGCACGGTCACACGGGAGGCCGCCATCTGCGAGGCGTTCGGTGCGCCGTCCACATCGACGTAATGCGCGTTGACGTAACCGTAACCGTCACCGTGCTCGATCTTGTACCAGTCGCCCTCGCGTCCGACGATCACGATGGGTTGCTTTGCGGGGACACCGCCGAGCACCTCATATTCAAAGCCGGGGCCGGAGCGGACGTTGACCTCGCTGTTCATCGCCGCATTTTGCGTTGTGGTGGTCACCACCGTGGTGGAGGGAGCGGTCGTCGTGGTCGGTGCCGTCTCCTCGGGGGCACCGCTGCAGCCCGCACACGCCATCGTCAGCGCCAGTGCCGTCGCCGTCAGAGCTGCCCGTTTCCAAAACACGTTCATAGGGTGGGTTCCCCTTTCTATCAAAACTATCTGAATGATTATACCATACTATTCCCGTTCGCGCAAGCCCTTTATATCGCATAAAAAGAGCTGTCACATTCCAAGCGAACGTGACAGCTCTTTGTGTATTTCTTTAGGCCATACGGGCAGCGATCGCATCGAGGAATTCCATGCTGTTGACCGCCGTTTTGTTTTCGAGAGTGGACAGCCCGACGAGATCCTTCGTCATCGTGCCGCTTTCGATGGTATCGATCGTCGCCTTTTCAAGCTTATCGGCAAACGCCGTCAGCTCGGGCAGGTTGTCAAGCTCACCGCGCTTACGCAGAGCGCCCGTCCACGCAAAGATGGTCGCCACCGAGTTCGTCGAGGTCTCGCCGCCCTCGAGATGACGGTAATAGTGACGCGTCACCGTGCCGTGTGCCGCTTCGTATTCGTAGTTGCCGTCGGGCGAGACGAGCACACTCGTCATCATCGCCAACGAGCCGAACGCCGTCGCGACCATATCGCTCATCACGTCGCCGTCATAGTTCTTGCACGCCCAGATAAAGCCGCCCTCGGAGCGCACCACACGCGCCACCGCGTCGTCGATCAGCGTATAGAAGAACTCGATGCCCGCTTCTTCAAATTTCTCTTTGTAATCCGACGCATAGATCTCCGCGAAGATATCCTTAAAGCGATGGTCGTAGGTCTTCGAGATGGTATCCTTCGTCGAGAACCACAGATCCTGCTTCGTATCCAGCGCGAACTGGAAGCACGCGTGCGCGAAGCTCGCAATCGAGCTGTCGGTGTTGTGCACGCCCTGCACAATGCCCGCACCCTTCGCGAAATCGTGAATGAGCGCGCGCGTCTCGGTGCCGTCCGCCGCCGTGATCACGAGCTCCGCCTTGCTTCCCGCATCGGCACGGAGCTCGGTATTCTTATAGATATCGCCGTAGGCGTGACGCGCCAGCGTGATGGGCTTTTTCCACGTCGAAACGGTGGGCGAAATCCCCTTCACAAGCACGGGGGCACGGAACACGGTGCCGTCGAGCATCGCACGGATGGTGCCGTTGGGGCTCTTCCACATCTCCTTGAGCTTGTATTCCTCCACGCGCTGAGCGTTCGGGGTGATGGTCGCACACTTGACACCGACGCCGTACTTCTTAATAGCATTGGCGGCATCGACGGTGACCTGATCGTTCGTCTCGTCACGATACGGCAGACCGAGGTCATAATATTCGCTCTTCAGGTCCACGAAGGGCAGAATGAGCTTCTCCTTGATCGCCTGCCACAGGATGCGCGTCATCTCATCGCCGTCCATCTCCACAAGCGGTGTTGTCATACGGATCTTTTCCATGGTACAAATCCCTGCCTTTTTCACAAGATGGCACGATTATACCACATTCTCCCGCACTTGTAAAGAGTCATGTTTTGGCGCGGGGCTTGGCGATCAACCCCACAAGCGCACCGAACAGTACCGCCGCCGCGATCCCGCCCGCCGAAGCGGTGAGTCCTCCCGTAAGCACCCCGAAAAAGCCGTTTTCGGCGATCCCCTCACGTACGCCTTCGGCGAGCAGATGCCCGAACCCCACAAGCGGCACGGTTGCTCCCGCGCCCGCCCACTCGGCAAGCGGCGCAAATACACCGATACCCGACAGCACCACCCCCGCGACCACATAACCGACAAGAATGCGGGCGGGTGTCAGCTGTGTCCTGTCCACAAGCACCTGCCCGATCACGCACAGCAGTCCGCCCACGAAAAACGCCTTCCACAGCAAGCTCCAATCCATTCAAAACCGCCTCCCTTTTTTGAACGGAGTATGCCCCTCGTCTGCGGATTTATACAAACGGCATTGCAAACGCCGACACGGTATGCTATGATGAAGACAAACAACGATAAAGGAGCGAATGTCCATGAAGCGTATCCTTGCCGTTCTCCTGTCCCTATGCATCCTTACGGCGGTGTTCACCGCCTGTCAATCGGAGCCTCCCGTTCCGACCTCTGCCGAAATCAAGGTGATGTCGTGGAACCTGCTGAATCCGTCGTGGGGCGGCGGCCCCGCCGACATGCGGTCGGCACCGTTTTTGCTGACGATCGAAAACGAACATCCCGACGTGCTCGGCGTGCAGGAGGCATCCTCCCCCTGGCACGAGGAATTCAAAGCCCTTCCCGAACACTACGTCCCCGTCAACGACGCGCGTGAAGACGGCAAGGCGATGATGACCGCGTTCCTCTACAACAGGGACACCCTCACCCTGATCGAGAACGGCATTGAAGATCTCGATCCCGATTCGAACATCCGCGTCGTATCGTGGGCGGTGTTTGAAGTGAAAAACACGGCTGTACGGTTTCTCATCACCAACACCCACCCCGATTCCCGCGAGACACAATGCCTCCTGCATACCGAAAAGCAGTTAAAGATCGTCGAAAAGCTCCGCAAGGAAAAGGGACTCCCGCTGTTCTCGGTCGGCGACTTCAACGCCGTCGAATCGAGCAAAGCCTATAAGCTCCATATTCTCGACGGCTTCACCGATTGCAAGTATGCCGACGGCGTCGAGGTGGTGCAGGACATCGACTCCTATCTCCAAGGCGATTACGGCGGACGCATCACCACGGGGCGCGGCTCCCGCGACCATATTTTCTTTAAGGGAAACGTCTCCCCGATGTTTTTCACCACGCTCTCCGAAAACGGCGTCACCACCGTCTCCGACCATCTCCCCGTCACAGCGGTCGTCACCGTCGGAAGCGAGGAATAACCTCCTGAAAACAGAAACGGCGCAGAGCAAAACACGCTCTGCGCCGTTTTTTGTCGTTCTCTTATGTTGCTTTTCTGCGCCGTGCGGCAACGCACAGCACCGCCGCGCTTACTCCGACAGCCATCGCCGTCTGTACAAGCCACAGCACATCTTCTTCACCCGTATCGACGTTCGGAAACGTTTCCGCGCCCGCCTTCACGGTGGTGGTGACCGCCGTCTGTGAAGCAGTCGTGTCGGAGGACATCGCCGTCGTAGTCGCCGTGCCGCCCGTCGAGGTCGTCTCTGCGGCGGTGGTGCTGACCGGGAGCGGCGTGCCGTATACCGCCATGTGATTGATCGCGGTTTCGCCGCCTGTCGAACCGATCAGCCCCGCCGTGCCGTTGACCATACGGTTGGAGGCCACCGTGATACGGATCACCAACGTGTCGGCATTGTCCGCATCGGCGGGAAGTGCCGTCTTATCAAATGCCTGAAAGAGCGTTTTGTTGGTCGTCACCGAGAAAAACGCACCGGCAACATCACGGAAGGTCACCCCGTCCACGCTGTATTGGAGCTTATAATCGCACGGTCCCTTGTTGGTTGCACCGAGCTGAGCGGAGAAGGCGATATCCTCGTACCCCGCCGTCGAGGTGCGCAATTCCAGATACGCCCCGCTTCCCCAAGGGTTTTTGGTGCCGCCCGTCATCACGGGCTGTAGCCCTTCCGCACCGTATTCGCCTTTTGACCATTCGAGCTTGCGAAGATCGGTGCCGCTGACCGACGCGTAAAGACGGCCGCCGACCGTCGAGGCGGCATAGCCGCTCTCCTTATCACCGTAGCCGCTGAGCGACAGGTTTTCCTCCGCTACCGCCGAGGCGTTGTCAAAGGCGATCGCCGTGATCGTGTCACTGTCTGCAGAGACGGTCATCACCCCTGTGCCCAACAGTAACAGTACGCAAAGAACCACGGAAAATACTGTTTTCATCCGTCAACCTTCCTTTCCCGTTACCAGCGACCGGGGCGGTTACTGCTGCTGTTTCCGATCGAGGTCACGATGGAGGATACGGTCGCACTGCCGATGGAGGTGCCCGCCGTGTACGCACCGTCATACAGCCCGTCGGTCTCATTGCCCGCACAGGAGCCTCCGTAATACGCCGTATAGGAGGTTCCCTTTTGGATCTGCGGCGAGCAGACCACCACCGCCTGATAATTTTTCGAAGGCTTGAAGGCAACGATCGTGTTGCCCGACGCATCCAGAATGCCGAACGCCGTTCCCGCTGTGCGGGTACTGCTGCTCTTCACACTGAGTATATACTGCGTTGACGAGGAGGACGGCGTCTGCATCATACCGCTGCTGCCCGCCGCGACAAGCAGGCCGCCGTTTACGTTGAACGAACCGTCGAAATCCAAAAAGCCGTTGCCGCTGTCGGTCGGGCCGTGCACCACCACCGTGCCGCCGTTCATCACCGCGTCACCGTTGATATCCACACCGTCACCGCCTGCATACACGGCCATATACCCACCTGTGATCGTCAGACTACCGACAGAGGTGCTTTCCATACCACCCATGCCGCCCATGCCGCCCATCGAGCCTGTCGAACCCGATGAGGAGGACGAGGTCGAGGTAGCCGTAGCCGCCACACCGTCCAGCAGACTGATCACACCGCTTGCCGAGGCGCTGTCCGTCAGCGTACTGCCCGAGGCGGTGAGCAAAGCGGAGGTAATGCCGTCCGAGGCGCTTACCTGCAACGCGCCGAGACACAGCGTGCCGCTTCCCGCCAGCTTGACAAGCACCTTATCGACGGTCGCCTTGCCGTCACTCGGCACGCCGTTCCAATCAAAATAGCCTTTCAGATCCAACGCCGCTGTGACACTGCCGTTTGTCGCGGTAAGCCAGCCGTCCGCAACGGAAGTCGCATCCTCCCCGAACGCCGTATACCAATCGGTCGACAGGGCGGGCGTACCGCTTCCTGCCTCCGAGGAGATATCAAACGCTATATCATACTCCACATCCGCGTTGACATCGAGCACCAGATAGGGATTGGCGTTCACATCAAACGCCGCATCGGTGTGAAGCTCCCACGTGTACCCGGTCGTTGATTCACTCACCAGATACAGCAGGTTATTCTTGACGTACCAGTAGCCCGTGTTGTCATCGGTGCCGCCCGCCGCGTTGATGCCGTCATCCGAGGAGGTCAGCCGCATCTCACCGCCCGTGACGGTGATGTTGACACCCTCGATCGCCTCATAGGATTTGGTGACGGTCAGCGCCGCAGGATCGCACACCAGCAGTAAGCCATCCGCGTGTACACCATCGTCGCCGCTCGAAGCCGTGATCGCGCCGCCGCACAGCGTGACGTCACCGTTTGAGTGCACGGCATCGTCCTTACAATTGAGCGTTACGGAGCCGCCCGCCACCGTGACGGAGGCATTGCCCTTGAGTCCCTTATAACTGTTTGTGTCGGTGGAGGAGGGCGATGAGCCGCTCCCGCCTCCCGTCGTAATATCAAACGTGCCGCCGTTGATGCTGAGTGCCGTCTCCGCCTGAATGCCGTCGTTCGCCGCCGTAATATCAAACGTGCCGTCCTCGATCGTGATATAGCCGCGCGTGGTATCCTCGATATTATCCGATTGCATACCGTCACCGCCCGCGTTGATAAGGAAATCGCCGTCCGAAATACGGATGGAATCCTTGCCGCGCAGACCGTGGTTTACCGCCGTGATGCGGTAGGTGCCACCGTTGATCTTGAGATCGTCCTTCGACGTGACGGCATTCCCGTAGTTGCCGTTCACGACCAGCGTACCTGCGCCTTCGATGGTGAGATCATCCTTGCTGAAGATCGCGGCACTCGGCTCATCGGTTCCCGCGGCAAACACATAGTTCGCCGTATCGGAAACGGTGGAGGTCGTTCCCTCCTTCAGCACGATCGTCGTCTTGTCCGCACTTTGCACATACAGCGGAGAGCTGTTCAGACAAGTCATTGTCACGCCGTCCAGCTCCAGTGTCACGTGATCAAGCGCATCGTCCGCCGCCACGATCAGCTGTCCGTCGGTCATCGTACCCTTCACCGTATAGAAGCCGCCCTCGGTGACGGTCACCGTGTTACCGCTGACCGTGGCGCCCGTGCCCTCCACCTCGGCGGTCGTGCCGAGAAGCGTGATCACCGTGCCCGCAGACGGCACCGACGGTACACCGTTACCCGCCGCCGTAAAGGTCTTTACCGCCCGACCTGTGCAGATATTCATGACATAACGGGCGTCCGTGGTGTTGAGCGCACCGCTCTCATCGGCATCCCCGAGCAACGTCTGTTGCTCTGTAAGCGTGCCGCTTCCGATCAGCGAGCCGAGCAGCACACGGGCATCGGAGGTGGAAACCTCGTAATCCTGATTCGCATCTCCCTGCGGATAATACTGTGCCGTTCCCGTACCGGTCAGCACAACATCGGTCACCGCCGTTTCACCGCCCGTGGCGCCCGTCAGCGCCGACGAGCCGTTGATCAGCACATCGGTATACGCCGTCATCCGCAAATAGACCGCTTCTTGATTGCCCAGCTCTTCGGGAAGGGCTACATAGGAAAACGCCTGCTCCATCACCTTATTGGTGGTGATCCGATAGGTCGCTCCGACATCCGTGAAGCTCACGCCGTCGAGACTGTATTGCAGTTTGAAATCGCGCGGTCCCTTCTTGGTACCGCCGAGCTTTGCCGAAAAATGCAGGTCGGTGTAGCCGACGGTGGAGGTGCGCAGTTCAATGTATGCTCCCACCGCCCAGGGATTGTTGCTCCCCGCCGTCATCGTCGGTTGCGCCGCAGACGCGCTGCCGCAGGTGTACGCATCCGACGTCCATTCCAGCTTACGGGAATCGGTACCGTTGACCGACGCGTGCAGCGTACCGCCGCCCATCGTCACCGCGTAGCCTGTGTCCTTATCGCCGACGACATCGGTGCCCGCCGTGCCGCCTGCATACGAAAACTGTGCCACAAGCGTATCGGTCACGGCGGCGGCGAAGACCGCCGTCGGGCACAAACCGAGCAACAGACACAGTGCTGAGAGGATCGCTGTTATTGAGCGTTTCATACCGTTCTCTCCTTTTTCTCTGTACATATTAAGAGATAGCTTCACTCTATCAACCAAACGTGAAATTTTCGTGAAGGCGCGTTGGAACGGTAAGGCAGTTTTGAGGCAAGATGCAAAAAACGACGCAGAGCGTGTTTGCTCTGCGTCGTTCGTTTTATGGTTTATTCTTCGTCGGTCTTGTAGGTCTCAATGACCTTTTGCGCCACCGCGTGCGGTGCTTCCTCGTAACGCTCAAACGCGATCGAGAAGTAACCGCGTCCCTGCGTCAGCGAACGGAGCATCGTCGCATAATCCGCCGCCTCCGCCATCGGAACCTCCGCCTCGACACAGGTCAGGCCGTCTTCCGCAGGCTCCATACCCAGCACGCGACCGCGGCGCTTCGTAATATCGCCCATAATGTCGCCCGTGTAATCGCCGGGGACATACACCTTCATCGCGCCGATCGGCTCGAGAAGCACGGGATCCGCCTGCGGAATACCCGCCTTATACGCGAGCGACGCCGCCGTCTTGAACGCCATTTCGGAGGAATCAACAGGGTGATACGAACCGTCGACCAGCGTTGCCTTGACGCCGACCATCGGGAAGCCCGCAAGTACACCCTTCAGAGCGCTGTCGCGCAGGCCCTTTTCGACGGCGGGGAAGAAATTCTTCGGCACCGAGCCGCCGAACACGCTTTCTTCAAACAGGATCTCATCGCCCGCGTGCGGCTCAAAGACGATCCACACGTCACCGAACTGGCCGTGGCCGCCCGATTGCATCTTATGGCGGCCCGGCCCCTTGACCAGCTTACGGATTGTCTCACGGTATGCCACCTTCGGCGCGGCATACTGCACCTCGACACCGAACTTATTCTTCAGCTTCGAGGCGATAACGTCGAGATGCTGTTCACCGAGTCCCGACAGCACCGACTCATGCGTTTCGGTGTTGTGCTCAAAGCGGATGGTGGGATCCTCTTCCATCAAACGCGCCAGCGACGCGGCGATCTTTTCCTCGTCACCCTTGTTCTTCGGGAGAACGGCCACCGACAGGCACGGCATCTCAAACGCCACGGGCGGCAACACCACGGGACGCACGGGCGAGCAAAGCGTGTCACCCGTATTCGCCGAAGCAAGCTTCGCCACGGCGCCGATATCACCCGCAGGGACACACGCCGTCTCCGTCTGCTTCTTGCCGCATACGGTGTACAGCTTACCGAGGCGGTCGGTCGTGCCCGTACGCATATTCATCAGCACGGAGTCGGAGGTGACCTTACCGCTGATCACTTTAAAATATACCAGCTTGCCGACGAACGGATCCACGACCGTCTTAAAGACGATGGCCGCCGTCTGCGCGTTTTCGTTGACGGTGAGCGCCACATCGTTGCCGTCGGGATCCACGCCCGTCTCGCCCGCAACCGTCTCCGCCCACGGAGCCAACCACGTCAGGCCGTTGAGCAGCTGATCGATGCCCTCAAGCTCCTGTGCCGAGCCGCAGAACACCGGCGCGATCTCGCCCGTACGAACGCCGTGCGCCAAGCCGAGAATCAGCTCGTCGGGCGTGAATTCGATACCCGAGAAATACTTTTCCATCAGATCCTCGCTCGTCTCCGCGACCGCCTCATACATCGCGGTACGCAGACCGTCGAGGCGATGCTCCATATCGGGGATCGGTACCTCGATCGCCTTGCCGTTTTCATAGCGATAGGCGCGGTATTCCAGCAGGTTGACGTAGCACTGCACCTGACGGTCCGCCACGTACGGCACCACGATCGGACAGACCATCGCGCCGAAGGTCGCCTTCAGCTCTTCAAAGACCTTATAAAAATCCGCGCTCTCGCGGTCGAGCTTGTTAATAAAGAGTAGCTTCGCGATGCCCTTCTTCGTCGCGGCGGCAAACGCCTTTTCCGCACCGACCGTGACGCCGCTCTTGCCCGAAATAACGATCAGCGAGCTGCCCGCCGCACGGACGCCCTCGCTCACGCCGCCCGAAAAATCAAACAGGCCGGGGGTGTCGAGCAGATTCATCTTGGTGTTTTTCCATTCGATCGGCACCACCGCCGTCGAAACGGACGCCTTACGGCGGATCTCTTCGCTGTCAAAATCGCTGACCGTATTGCCGTCGGCAACGCGACCGAGGCGATCGGGGTTCGCCGTTAAATAGTACGCCGCTTCCACCAGGGAGGTCTTGCCCGCGCCTGCGTGGCCTGCGACAACAATATTGCGGATGTTTTTGGCTGTGTACTGTTTCATGGAACAGTCTCCTCTCATCCCCCCGCCGACGGTCGGC
>JAFQMR010000103.1 GCA_017396175.1 Clostridia bacterium | reverse complement strand
CTGTGCGGCAGTGGATGCTTGCCTCGGGGCGGCGATCTGCAAGAACCTCTTTCTTTGCAACCGTCAGCAGACGGTGTTTTATCTGTTGTTGATGCCTGCAGACAAGCCGTTTAAAACCAAGGAGCTGTCGGCGCAGATCGGCTCGTCGCGACTGTCGTTTGCGACGGCGGAGCATATGGAACGATTGCTCGATATCACGCCGGGCTCGGTGAGTGTGCTCGGGCTGATGAACGATCACGACAATGCGGTGCATCTGCTGGTGGACGAGGATCTGCTCAACAGCGACTACATCGGGTGTCACCCGTGCGTCAACACCTCGAGCCTGCGGCTCAGAACCGCCGACGTGTTCGGCGTGATCCTCGAAGCAATGCACCATTCGATGCAGACCGTGCAGCTTGTCGGCACGGATGCGTAAGACCGAAAGAAGGATGAACGATGAAGATTAAAGAGTTACTTGAACAGCGCACCCTGTCGCTGTCGTTTGAGGTATTCCCACCGAAGACGGAAACCGCGTTCGAAAGCGTAAAGCACGCGACCGAGGAGATCGCGAAGCTCCGCCCCTCGTTTATGAGCGTGACCTACGGCGCGGGCGGCGGTACCAGCCGCTACACGCTGGACATCGCAAAAACCATCAAGGAACGCTACGGCGTGCCGTCGCTGGCGCACCTGACCTGCGTGTCGTCCACCCGTGACACCGTGCGGGAGCGCATTGCGGACATCAAGGCGGCGGGCATTCAGAACGTGATGGCGTTGCGCGGGGACATTCCCGCAGGACGCGAGAACGAGGATCGACGCACGTGGGATTACGGCTATGCCGTGGAACTGGTGCGGGAGCTCAAAGAGGCGGATGCCGATTTTTGCATCGGCGGTGCGTGTTATCCCGAGATCCATCCCGAAAGTGCCGATCAGCGGGAGGATATCCGCCATCTGAAGGAGAAGGTCGAGGCGGGCTGTGATTTTCTGACGACGCAGATGTTTTTTGATAATAACCTGCTGTATAACTTCCTCTACAAGATCCGCGAGGCGGGCATTACCGTTCCCGTGATCCCGGGGATCATGCCCATCACCAACGCGAATCAGGTGGAGCGGGCGATGAAGCTGTCGGGTTCGTTTATGCCGCAACGCTTCAAGAGCCTTGTGGACAAATTCGGCAACGATCCCGCCGCGATGAAGCAGGCAGGCATCGCCTACGCGACGGATCAGATCATCGATCTTTACGCTAACGGTTTGACGAACGTCCACGTCTATTCAATGAATAAGCCCGACGTTGCGATGAAGATCAGGGAGAATCTTTCGGACATTCTCGGAAAATAAACCGATGAAAAAAGCGGCTGTCACTCGTTGAAGTGACAGCCGCTTTTTGGTTGCTTTGAGGGATCAGGCGAGGATGGCACGGAGCATCGTGCGGACATCCACCGTGTTGGCTTCGCCGTTGCCGTTGAAGTCGCCCGCGATGCGCTGGGCTTCGTTCAGCGTTACGGAGCCGAGCGTTGACAGCATAATCATACGGCCGTCGGCGGTGGAGGCTTCGCCGTCACCGTCCACGTCACCGCGCACCGCAACGGTGTAGGAGCGGACAGCAGTGGTGCCGTCCATAATGGAGACCTTGTCGCCCGTAGCGAGCGTGGCGGACGGCGCCGTTTCCGCGCCGTTTTTATCAAACACCGTCACATAGGAGGCCTCGGTGATGCCGCGGAGCAGAGCGGAAACGGGGGTCTTCTGCTCCCTACCGGACACCGTGCGGTCTGCCACGGTGTACACGTTCGAGGTGATGGCGGAGGGGACGGAGCCGCCCGAAAGGTTGTTGCCTTCGCTGTATTCGCCGTCCTTCACATAGGTAACGGCGCTCGAGCGGGAGGCCTGCAACGCGTTCAGCGTCAGTGTACCCTGTCCGCAAAGCGAGACGGTGACCGACTGAATGACGCTGTCGGAGGGGATGCCGCCGTTCCATTCATAGTAGCCGCGCAGATTCATATCGAGGTTCCAGTCTCCTGCGGGCAGAGCGGTCGGAGCGGACGAAAGATCGAAGTTGTCGAAGAATTCGTTCTTGAATTCCATCACCGCGTTGCCGTTCAGCGTGGTCAGCTCCATTGTAACGTTGAAGGGAGCCGAGGCGTTGACGTCCATCAGCAGATGGGGGAAGTCCGCAGGGGCGATGGTGACGTTCGGCGTGAATTTCACGCTGTAGCCGTCCGCCGCGGCGGCATTCATCGTCAGCACGCCGTCATTGTAGGTGTAGGAGCCCTTGCCGCCCGTCTGGGTGAGTGCTTTCGAATACAGCGACTCGTAGGTATCGGGAAGTTCAAAAGGAGCGGTCAGCTTGCAATCGTACAGCGTCGTATAGGTGTCCTTTGCACCGATGATGAAGTAGGTCACCTTCGTGAATTTAATGTTGCCGCTGGCGGGTGCATGGCCGAGGTTGCGGATGTAGGAGCCGACGTTGTAGAAGTTCTCAAGATACCCCGCTTCAAAGTCGGTGCCCGAAAGGTTCGCCACATCCGACAGGTACAGGTTCTGCGGAACGCCGTCCTTGTCGAGGTAGGTGAGCATCACGTTGAAGTAGGAGTTGCCGTCTTTTTTAATGTAGAGATAGCTGTCTCCGACGGAGTCGAAGCTGTTTTCATAGGTCATATATGCCGACGGCCACGACCAGTTTTCGTCGTTGGTGACACCGTTGTAGAAGGTGACCGAGCCGTAGGAGTCGTTGTTCCAGTAGGGCCTGATCGCGCCCTGTCCGTTGAAATCGTTGAGCTGAAGCTGTGCGGCGTTCGGCATCAGGTTGGTGTTGGCGCCCCAATAGGCCTCCTCCCATTTCGCGTACAGCGTGAAGTCGTAGGGGACAGGGGAGGAGAAATCGTAAGGAGAGGTCAATGCGGGATCGCAGTACCAGCCTCCGAAATTGAAGGCGTACTTCGTCGGAGCGGTCGGTGCCGTGAGCGTTTTACCGTCCGTCACGTAAACGGGCTCGACCGCAGAGCCGCCGTTGGATTCGAATGTGATCTTGTGGCGGGTGACCACGTTGTTGTAGCCGTAAGTTGCCATAATGGTCGGATAAT
>JAFQMR010000102.1 GCA_017396175.1 Clostridia bacterium | reverse complement strand
TAATATCCAATGCAGTTAAAGAATTCCATTCCTTACCGTTAATGTTTATCATTTCACCATCTCCTGATACATTTTCATCAATTCCGCCACACAGGAACTTTCGGTCGTTGTCTTTACATCAAACCCATACGCTTGCATGACAGCGCGGTCGTTTTGTTGGTGGGCCTTGCGCAGTTCGGGCGGCATGGTCAACTCGTCGTAGAGATCGGCAAGAGAACAGTCAGGATAGAGTGCACGGGCGTCAAGAATGGCTTGTGCTGTTTGTTCGACCTTCGCCTTTTGCTCCTCGGTCGGCGCCGGCCACGGGAAATTGTTGTAGACGATCTCTTTAGAATATCGATAACGCATTTCTAATCTGCCACAAACCGTGCGCATCCAAGCCATATGTACATTGGAAGTTAAAACACCGAAATGATAAAGACTAGCATTGGGAATTATTTGCACGGCGTCAGAAGAAATACTATCTGAGGTCATAAAACCTATAGGTATATATTTTCTCTTTTCGGAAGATACTCTGGGTATCATCAAATAGGACACATCATCCGGCTGTGTAATCTGTGCGAACAAATGTGGTACCTTTGCATATCCATTTGTTGTTTTGGCTTTTGAACTCAAACGAAAGTCTTTTACAGCTTGTACCTTATTATAGAGAATATGACTGTTCTTAATATCTTTGGGAGAAGCCTCCTTTAACCACAGGCACCATCTTTTCTTGCCTTTGATAAATTCTTCAGCTCCGATATACAAACGCAACCATTGTTTTAGTTCAGGTTCTTTTTGCAGAAGTTCAGTATATTCATCTGAAGAAATAACGAGGAAACCACCGTCTCGCGGCTGATTACCAAAGTTCATTTTAGGGACATTACAAAGAGGTTCCTTCGATGCGACAATTAAGCAATCCGGTGCATCCAAAAGATAAGGATTAATATTGCTTACGTTTTTTACACGTGCAATTCCTTCGCCTGTAACATCGGAATATAGTGCCTTTATTTTTCTGTGGAATGTTGAGAATCCTACTATCACACAAAATACTGCTGCTTTATCCTTAGCCTCACTATTCCACTTAAAAGTTTGATAGGCATAGTTGATTTTGATGTTATATTCATTCAAAAGCACATTCCATAAGATTGGAGTCTGTGCACCCTGGCAGATAGAATTTGTAGAAACAAAGCAAACTTCTATATTGGTATTCTGAATTAGCATAGCAGCTTTTTTATACCAACATGTTACATAATCCAAGTCCTGAACATCTTTAATGTCACCGAAAATAGTTTGTACATCCTTCTTTTGCTCGCTACCTTGATCCAACATTCTCGCGCCCACAAACGGCGGGTTGCCCATAATATAGTCGAGATCCTCTTTCGGTACAACCGTTTCCCAATCGATGCGCAGGGCGTTGCCCTCGACGATATAGGCGTTGGTTTTGAGCGGCAGGAAATCGAGGTCTTGATGAATAATATCCTCGGTCTCCTTCATCATCTGACTTTCCGCGATCCACAGCGCGGTCTTGGCCACCGTAACGGCAAAATCGTTGATCTCGATACCGTAAAACTGGTCAATCGTCACCTTGATGATATCGCCGAAATCAAACAGCATTTGTCCCTTGGTGATCTCGACGAGCGCGTCGTTTTCAAGACGGCGCAGAGAAATATAAGTTTCGGTAAGGAAATTACCCGAGCCGCACGCCGGATCAAAGAAGGTGAGCGTGCCGAGCTTTTCGCGGAAGGCTTCGAGTTTCGCTTCGCGTGTTTTTTGCACTTTCAGCGCCTTGATCTCCTCAAACTCCTCGCGCAAGTCATCGAGGAACAACGGGTCGATGACCTTGTGGATATTTTCGATCGAGGTGTAGTGCATACCGCCGCTGCGGCGCGTTTCGGGGTTCAAAGTCGATTCAAACACCGCGCCGAAGATGGTGGGGCTGATGGCGCTCCAATCAAACTCCGCACTCGCATTATGAAGCAACAGCGTGCGGATCTCTTCATTCATCTGCGGAATTTCGATGTGGTCGTCGGCGAACAGGCCGCCGTTGACATACGGGAACGACAGCAACAGCTCATCCTCGTACGGGTCGCGGTCTTCCGGCTTAGTGTTGAGCATTTTGAACAGCTCGATAAGTGCCTTGCGCATATCACGCGCGGAGAACGCGTTGATGTAGTTATGAAACTTTGCGTGACCGCCGAACACACCGGCATCCTCAGCATACAGGCAGAACACGAGACGGACGATAAGCTTATTGAGGCTTTTGAGCGTGTCGTCGTTTTCAGGGTCGTGATATTGCTTCAAAATGGCATCATAGAGCACGCCGACCAGGCGACCGGCTTTGATGGACACCTCCGTCTCACGGCGCAGGTTGTCGTCGCCTTTGTCCACAAGAAATTGCAGACGATAGTATTCTTTAGCAAGATCTTTCAAAAGGATGCGCTCGGGCTCGCCCGTCGGCTTCTCCATATCATAGACAAGAAATTCTTCAAAGTTGCAGGTAACGATCCAGCGAGGGCGTTGCGAATACGGCAATACAGCGGAATAGCGTTGTGCTTGTTGAAACGGTGTAAGCAAGGAGCCGTCGGATTGCCGGATAGGTTTGTTGAGGTCTTTGCCGCGGCCTTTTTGTTCAATCAGGACATGCGTCGACGGAATGACACCGTCGATAAAACTGGTGTGGTCAAGGCGCACTTGCTCCTCAAAAATAATGGCTTTTTCGGGCGATTCCACCCCAAGGACATCACGAAGAAGCGAGAGCCAAAACGGTTGGCTTTCGCCTTTTTCATAGCCGCGATCCTTCCAGAATTCCGCAAAAGCTTTTGCCGCCGCGCGTTGTTTTGTATCGTTCATAATCCGTGCCCCTTTTCCTGATAAAAGGTTGATAGTGTATTATACCATGTTTTTCCATCGTTCGCAAGAGGACGGCTTTTTCGTCGCGCGTTTTTCTTGCATTTGTATCTGTTTTTCGGTATACTGGGCATACTACCTTTTAAAAGAGGTGTACTATGCAATCGACTCGTAAAAAACCGTTTATGGACAGCGTCGTTATCGGTGCGGCGCTGTTTGCCATGTTCTTCGGCGCCGGCAATATGATCTTCCCCGCCTATCTCGGCAAGCAAGCGGGCCCCGATTGGTTTTCGGGATTTATCAGTTATTTCCTCGCCGATATCGGTTTGGCGCTCGTCGCCATCGCGGCGCAAATTCGTCTTAAAGAGGGCGACACGCCGCTTTCGCCGCTGGGTAACCGCTTCGCGGGTGCGCTGATGTTCGCCGTGATGATGTGCCTGGGCCCGTTCATCAGCATCCCCCGCACGGCCGCGACGACGTTGGAACTATCGATACAACCGCTGACCGACCGCGTGCCGACGGCGGTGTTTTGCGTCGCCTTTTTCGCGCTGGTGCTGGCGCTTTGTATCAAGCAATCCGCTGTGGTGGACATCGTCGGCAAGATACTGACGCCGCTTCTGTTTGTGGGACTTTTGGTGCTTATCATCAAAGGCATCGTCACGCCGCTGGGCACGGTGTCGCACTATCCGACGACGGACAACGCCATTGCCGACGGCATCGAAGCGGGCTATCAATCCATGGACGCGCTCGCGGGACTGGTATTCGGCACGCTGATCTTTGAAGCGGTTTCGGGCAAAGGCTACACCGCCCCCGCCGCGCGCCGCCGCGTTGCCGCGTGGGCAAGTTTGGTCGCGGGCGCGGGGCTGTGCGTCGTGTATCTCGGGATGACGTGGCTGGGAGCCTCGGTGTCAGCACTCTATGGCGGTCACCTGTCACGCACCCAGTTGCTCATCCGACTCATCGGCGATCTGTTCCCGGGCAATGTTGGTGTCATCTTCTTCGGCGTCATCGCGGGACTTGCCTGTCTGACGACCGCCATCGCGCTGACCGGTTCGGTGGCAAATTATCTGACCGATCTGACGCGCAAACAGGTACCCTATCCCGTGTGGGCGGCGATCCTGTGCGTGTTCAGCGGTGCGGCCGCATCGCTCGGGGTCGACCGTTTGGTCGCCATCGCCGCACCCATCCTGAACGTGGCGTACCCACCCATTCTCATCACGGTGCTGTTGCGTTTTCTCGACCGTTTCCTGCCGCCGCTATCGGTGCGGCTCGCGGCCGTCGGTGCACTGTTCATCGGGCTTTGGGACGTGCTGTCGTCGTATATCGATGCCATCCCCACCACGTCCGTGTTGCCGCTGTCCTCAGCAGGACTCGGCTGGATCGTCCCGTCGTTGGTGCTGTGTGCGATCGGCTTGTTTATCAGCCGCTTGCGC
>JAFQMR010000101.1 GCA_017396175.1 Clostridia bacterium | reverse complement strand
TGTGTGCCGTTTTTGTGACGGTGCTGCTGTTGCCGCTTTACCGCCGTGAACGGTTGACGTTTGTCGGCGTGAGTGTAGCGGCATCGGCGGCGCATTCACTCGGTCAGCTCGGTGCGGCGTCGTTGTTGCTCGGCGGTGCCGTCGCGGCCTATGCGCCGCTGTTGCTTCTTGTCAGTCTTCCGACGGGAATCGTGACAGGCTTGCTTTTAAATATTACGGTTGACCGCTTGCGGTCGGTCTTATCGCATATATAACCGATTTTCTTTGAAGGGAAGTGAACGGAAAGCATGGGCTTGTTTTCCAAGGTTCGCGGCGGCGTTAAGCCCCCGCATCGAAAGCATACGGCAGAAAGCGCCACCGAACGGATGCCTGTTCCCGAGACGGTCATCCTGTCGATGGCACAGCATATCGGACCGCCCTGCACCCCGACCGTTAAGGTGGGGGACAAGGTGGAAGTCGGACAGATCGTCGGCGACAGCGACGCGTTTCTGAGCGCGCCTGTTCACGCGTCCGTATCGGGTGAGGTGACGGCTGTTACGTCGATCACGATGCCGTCGGGACAGGCGGTACAGGCGGTCGTCATCCGTTCGGACGGCGAACAGCGTGTGCACGAGAGCGTGGTGCCGCCGACCGTGGAGACGTATGACGACTTTCTGAAGGCTGTCCGCGCATCGGGGCTTGTGGGCCTCGGCGGAGCGGGCTTCCCGACGCACGTTAAGCTCCGCCCGAAAAACGTAGATGCGGTGGATACGATCATCATCAATGCCGCGGAATGTGAGCCGTATATCACGTCCGACTACCGCGAGCTGATGGAGAATTCGTGGAACATCGTCTCGGGTGTGCAGACGGTGATGGAGTTTCTCGATACGCAACGCGTTATCATCGCGATCGAATCGAATAAGCCGGCGGCCATCAAGGAGCTGTCGGCGATCGCCGCCTCGGTCAGCAAGCCGGGACGCGAGGTGTCGGTGCAGACGCTTCCCGCACGCTACCCGCAGGGTGCGGAAAAGGTGCTGATCGCGCAGACAACGGGACGGAAGGTGCCCCCGGGGAAGCTTCCCGCCGACGTGGGATGCATCGTGATGAACGCCACCTCTGTGTCGGTGCTGGCGTGGTATCTGAAAAGCGGTATGCCGCTTGTGGAAAAGCGGATCACCGTGGACGGCGGTGCCGTGGCCGAGCCGAAGAACGTGCTGGTGCCGCTCGGCACTCCGATCAAGGATGTCATCGCGTTTTGCGGCGGGTATAAGGCGCCTGCCCGTAAGCTGTTGATGGGCGGCCCGATGATGGGTACGGCGCTGAAGGACGATTCCCTGCCCGTGCTGAAGCAAAATAACGCCATTCTGGCGTTTGACGAGGAAGCACTGCTTCCCGAACCGACCGCCTGCATCCGTTGCGGCCGTTGCGTCGCGGCTTGTCCGATGTCGCTTACCCCGCCCGCGATCACGGCGGCTTACAAGACGAAGAATACCGACGTTCTCGAGAAGCGCGGTGTGATGGTGTGTATGGAATGCGGCAGCTGTGCGTACGTCTGTCCTGCCAACCGTCCGCTGGTGCAGACGATGCGGCTTGCCAAAGAGATGGTGCGTAAGGCATCAGCGAAATCGTAAGAAAGGGGAGAAGACTTATGCAGAATTCGCGGATCGTGCGGTCATCGCCGCACCTTCACAGCGGCGATTCCACGCGGATGATCATGCTTGACGTGATCATAGCGCTTCTTCCCGCCTCGGTCGCGTCGATCTGGCTGTTCGGCTGGCAATCGGCGGCCTTGATCGTCACCTGTATCGCGGCGTGTCTGGCGAGTGAATACCTGAGCCGTCTGGTGCTCCGCCGTGAGCAGACGGTGGGGGATCTGTCGGCGGTGGTGACGGGCCTGTTGCTCGCGCTCAACCTTCCTGCAACACTGCCGCTGTGGCAGGCGGCACTCGGCTCGGCTGTCGCGATCGTGGTCGTGAAGCAGATGTTCGGCGGCCTCGGTCATAATTTCGTCAATCCCGCTCTTGTCGGCCGTATCGTGCTGATGGTGAGCTTCCCTGCGGCGATGAATCAGTACGTTGTGCCGTTCTGGATGTCGTCGGTGGACGGTGTCGCGACGGCAACGCCGCTCGTTCAGCTCGAGAGCTTCGACCTGCAGACGCTGTTCTTCGGCACCTACGGCGGTGCGATCGGTGAAACATGCGCGGCGGCGTTGTTGCTCGGCGGCGTGTATCTTGTGGTGCGTCGCGTGATTCAGCCGACCATCCCCGTTGTGTTCATCGGCACGGTGTTTGTGCTGTCGTGGCTGATCAGCGGCGATGCGTACGAGGCTACCCGTCAGATCCTGTCGGGCGGTCTGATGCTCGGAGCGATCTTTATGGCGACCGATTACGTCACCTGCCCCGTTACGACGCTCGGCAAGGTGATCTATGCGCTCGGTTGCGGCGGCCTGACGGTACTGATCCGTCAGGGCGGTTCGCTCCCCGAGGGCGTATCCTTCGCCATTGTGGTGATGAATATTCTGGTGCCGCTCATCGAGCGTGTGACCTATGCGACGCCCTTCGGCAAGAAAGGGGGCGAGCGGCATGCGTAATGTGAGTACGATTCTGAAAGCGACGGTGACGCTGACGCTGATCTGTGCTCTCGTCGTAGCGGCGCTTGCCGTTACCAATCTTGTTACGCAGGGCCCCATTGCGGAGAACGAGCGTTTGGCGACGGAGACGGCGTGTAAGACGGTGATGCCGTCGGCAACCGCCTTTGAACCGATCGAGATCGCCCGCGACGGGGTGCTGGAAATGTATAAGGCCACCGCCGACGGTGAGACGGTCGGCTATGTGGTGAAAACCTCCACAAAGGGTAAGGGCAACGCCTTTGTGCTGATGACGGCGGTGTCCGTGGACGGCGCGGTTGTCGGACTGGAGGTCGTATCGGACAACGAAACGGCGGGCTACGTGAATAAGGTCAAAAGCGGCGGCCTGTTTGAAGCATTGAACGGTACGGATGCGGCAACGGTCGGCGAGGTTGACGCAGTGGCGCAGGCGACCAAAACGTCGTCTGCCGTGCTGAGCGGCGTGAAGCTGGCGCTGGAAGCGGTCGGGGAGGTGAGCACCCTTGGGTAAATACAGAGAGTCCTTTACAAAGGGCATCATTAAGGAAAATCCCGTACTGCGTCTGGTGCTCGGCACCTGTCCGACGCTGGCGGTGTCAACGAACGTCATCAACGGCATCGGTATGGGCGTGGCGGCGACCTTTGTGCTTGTCTGCTCCAATATCGTTATTTCGCTTCTGCGTAAGTTGATCCCCGATACGGTGCGCCTGCCCGCGTATATCGTGGTGATTGCGGGCTTTACCACCATTGTGCAGATGCTTCTCAAGGCGTTTGTGCCCGCTATTGATCAGGCGCTTGGCATCTATCTGCCGCTGATCGTGGTCAACTGCATCATTCTCGGCCGTGCCGAGGCGTATGCCGGTAAGCACAGCGTCGGTCTGTCGGCGCTGGACGGCCTCGGTATGGGTGTCGGCTTCACGGCGGCACTGACGCTGATGAGCGCGATCCGCGAATTCCTCGGAAGCGGCACGCTCGGCGGCTGGCCCGAGGGCGGACTGATTCCGCCGATCGCGGTGTTTGTCGCGCCCGCAGGCGGCTTCTTTGTGTTCGGCCTGCTCATCTGGGCCACCAACAAGCTGTCGGCGAAATTTGACAGCAACTTCACCCCGAAGGCCTCCTTCAGCTGTGAAGGCTGTCCGCACGCCGAAGGCTGTGCGAAGGTGACGGAAGGAGGCGGCTGTGATGAGTAATCTCTTTCTGATCGTACTCGGTGCGATGCTGGTCAACAACTTCGTGCTGTCGCAGTTTCTCGGCATCTGTCCGTTCCTCGGCGTATCAAAGAAGCTCAGCTCGGCGGTCGGTATGTCGCTGGCTGTGACGTTCGTGATGCTGATGGCAACGGCGGTGACCTGGCCGATCCAGCATTTTCTGCTCGATCCGAACGGTCTTGGATACTTGCAGACCATTGTGTTCATTCTGATCATTGCGTCGCTTGTGCAGCTTGTTGAGATCCTGCTCAAGCGGTTCATCCCGCCTCTTCATAAGGCGCTCGGCATTTATCTGCCGCTCATCACGACCAACTGTGCGGTGCTCGGCGTGACGATCATGAACATTGATAACGGTTACAGCTACGTGGAATCGCTGTGCAACACACTCGGTGCGGGACTCGGCTTTCTGATCGCGATGGTGATGTTCGCGGGTGTGCGTGAGCGGCTGGAAACGGCGGATATCCCCGAAGGACTCAAGGGCATCCCGTCGACGCTGATCGCGGCGTCGCTCGTGTCGTTGTCGTTCCTCGGATTCCAAGGCTTATTCGGACTGTAAAGGAGGGGAGCGTAGAATGGAAGCGGTGTTATTGGCAGTTGTTCTGGCGGCGGCGGTGGCGCTTCTCGCCGGTGTGATCCTTGCGGTCGCGTCGGTCGTGTTTGCGGTCCCCAAGGACGAAACGGTGGAGGCACTCAAGGAGGTGCTCCCCGGTGCCAACTGCGGCGCTTGCGGCTTTTCGGGCTGTGAGGGCTATGCGGCGGCGATGGCGCACGACGGCGCGAAGGTGGGACTTTGCTCGCCGGGCGGTGAGGCGTGTGCGGCGGCGACTGCCGCGATCCTCGGCGTTGAGGGCAATGTGATCAAAAAAGTAGCAAGACTCCGTTGTGCGGGCTGTGAGGAAATGGCCCCCAGAGAGTTTACCTATGTCGGTGTGCCGTCCTGTGCGGCGGCTGTGAAGTTTTACGGCGGCGATAAGCAATGCGCGTACGGCTGCCTCGGGTACGGTGACTGTGCCGCTGTGTGTGAGTACGGCGCGATCACGTTGGAGAACGGGACAGCCGTGATCGACGAGACGCTGTGCGTCGGTTGCGGGCAGTGCGCCGCCGCTTGCCCGAAGGCGCTGATCGCTTTGCAGGAGCGGAAGAATACGGCGCTCGTGCGTTGCCGCAACCGCGATAAGGGTGCGCAAGCCCGCAAGGTGTGCAAGGCGGCGTGCATCGGCTGTATGAAATGTCAGAAGGTGTGCGAGGCGGGCGCGATCACGGTGGAGAGCTTCCTGGCTACCGTTGATCCCGACAAGTGTACCGCCTGCGGCAAGTGCGTTGAAGCGTGCCCGCAGGGATGCATTGTGTAAGGGCACTGAAAAGTGAAGAATGAATAAAAAATAATGCGAAACAAAAAAGCGAGCATCATCTGCTCGCTTTTTTTCTTGTGCAGTATCAGTAATCCTGGTCGTCCTCGACGTAGACGAACGCACTTTCACGTACGGCGCGGTCGGCGGCGATCGCGACCGTGAAGGCGCTGTA
>JAFQMR010000100.1 GCA_017396175.1 Clostridia bacterium | reverse complement strand
TTTTGGAATAATTTATGGACTTTTATATAGAAATATGCTATACTACGTCTGCAAGTATTCTTGTAACACTCACTTTTTGTTTCGAGGAGGAATTTCTTATGTTCTGTCAAAAATGCGGTTCCCAGATCGCAGACGGCTCCGCTTTCTGCGAAAAGTGCGGCGCTCAACAAGGCGTTGTGCAGCAGCCCGCGCAAGCTCCGGCTCCCGAGGCTCCCGAGGCTCCTGCGGCTCCGGCGACTCCCGCGGCAAACGGCGGCTTCGACCTCAACAAGTTCATGCAGGCGACGACCTATCATGAGATCCTGATGAAGTTCGGTATGTTCATCGCGGCGGGCGTGTTCGCGCTGTTCGGCATTCTGCTGTTCACCGGCTGCCAGTACGGCGGCATCTCCGTGATGGGCTATTCCATCAGCTATTCGTCCGCGCTGTATGAGTCGAACGCGTTTATCCTGATTCTCGACATCC
Source organism: Clostridia bacterium (assembly GCA_017396175.1). Lineage (GTDB taxonomy): Bacteria > Bacillota > Clostridia > Oscillospirales > Acutalibacteraceae > RGIG1959. The sequence continues at coordinate 23,662 of JAFQMR010000100.1, read as the reverse complement.
TGTTCGGCCTCGTGTTCCTCGCGGGCGGCGTTGCTCAGGTCTTCTTCTGGGCGCAGTTCAAGGGCAACAACCTCGGCTTCCTGCCGATGCTCGAAAAAGCGCAGGCGTTCAAGCTGTTTGAGCTTGTGAGCCTGGTTCTCCCCGCCGCGTCGCTCGGCTACTTCGTGATCAACGGCATCTGCGTGGCGGCAACCTCGAGCGGTATGCTGTCGTTCTTTGCTCCGTGGATCGGCCTCGTGATGGCGATCCTGTCGGGTGCGTACTTCTTCTTCAACAAGATGTACTACAAGAACCACACCGACCTGTTCAACTGATTCTCCAAACCTGAAAAAGCGAGAAAAAAGCGAGCCTTCGGGCTCGCTTTTTTGTTTTTGTGACACGATCCGCCTTGCGGCGTCGTTCCCCCTCGCTGTTGATGTACATTACAACGTAACATCAAGGCGAGAACCATTCGACTCCGTTTCGGCGTCATCCTGAGCGCAGCGCGCTGTGCGCGCGAAGTCGAACGGATCTGCCGAAACGTCGCTCCGTATGACGCCGCAGCGGTTGCGGCAAGCAGAGTCTGCCTGCCCTACCGTATAGACGGTAACACGCGCAAACGGACGGTCGAAATGCGACCGTCCGTTTTTCACTCTTCTCTGTTTATTGCTCTTTCACGACGATCTTGCCGTCCTCGACGTCCACAAGGAGCGAGGAGGCGATCGCGTCGCCCTGCTCGACAAGCATCATCGCAATGCGGTTTTCCACCTGACGACGTACGGCATTGCGCAGATCGCGCGCACCGCGCTTGCCGTCTGCGGACATTGCGGCGAGCGCTTTGGCCGCTTCGGGTGTCCACGAGAAGGCGATCCCGCGCTCGCTGAGCGGCGACGTCAGCTCACCGAGCATCAGATCGGCGATCGCGACAAAGCTCTCCTCCGACAGCGGCGCAAAATACACCACCTCGTCCACGCGGCTGATAAACTCGGGACGCAGGAATTGTCTTAACGCCGCCTCCGCCTTTTCGCGGGACGCTTCCACGCTTGTTTTGCCGAAGCCCATCAGGTTTTCCTTGACCTGACTGCCCGCATTGGAGGTCATCACGATGACCGTATTTTCAAAATTCACCACGCGTCCGTGCGCATCCGTTACACGGCCCTCGTCGAGGATCTGGAGCAGGATGTTCAGCACGTCGGGATGTGCCTTTTCGATCTCGTCGAACAACAGCACCGAATAGGGCTTACGGCGCACCTTTTCGGTCAGCTGTCCCGCTTCGTCATACCCGACGTAACCGGGAGGCGAGCCGATGATGCGGGATACCGCGTGCTTCTCCATAAACTCGGACATATCGAGACGGATCAGCGTGTCGGGCGTGTCAAACAGCTCCCGCGCGAGCACCTTGACAAGCTCCGTCTTGCCGACGCCTGTCGGGCCGACACAGATAAACGATGCCGGGCGGCGGCGGTCGCTGATCTGTACGCGACTGCGGCGTACCGCATCCGCCACCATACGGATCGCCTCATCCTGACCGATGATATTCTTTTTCAGCTCATCCTCAAGGCTCGCGAGCTTCTTCAGTTCATTTTCCTGCACCTTTGCCGCGGGGATGCCCGTCCACAGCTCGATCACACGTGCCAGATCCTCCGACGTGACAGGGGCCTCGGTCGCGGCTTCGCGGATCGCGTCCGCCGCCTCCTGCGCCTTGAGAAGCTCGGTATGGATGGAGGCCATTTCCTCGTAATCCACCGCTTCCGCTTCCATCTCTTCCTTTTCGCGGTTCTGCAGGGCGGTGATCTCCTCGATCAGGCGTGCATAACGGTCGGCCACCTTGTTGCGAAGCGCCGTCGCGGCACACGCCTCGTCAAGCATATCGATCGCCTTGTCGGGCAGAAAACGGTCGGTGATGTAGCGCTCGGACAGGCGCACCGCCTGCCGCACGATCGAATCCGACAGCGTCACACCGTGGAACGTCTCATAGTACGTACGGATGCCCATCAGGATCTCGATCGCTTCCTCCACAGAGGGCTCTTCCACCGTCACGGGCTGGAAGCGGCGCTCAAGAGCCGCGTCCTTTTCAATATGCTTGCGGTATTCGTTGAAGGTGGTCGCACCGATCACCTGCAGTTCGCCGCGGGACAGGGCGGGCTTAAGGATGTTTGCCGCCGACATACTGCCCTCGGAATCGCCCGTGCCTACGAGGTTATGCACCTCGTCGATGAACAGGATGATGTTGCCTTCCGCCTTCACCTCGTCGACAAGTCCCTTGATACGGCTTTCAAACTGGCCGCGGAACTGCGTGCCCGCCACCAGCGCCGTCAGATCGAGAAGGTGGATCTCCTTGCCCTTGAGACGCGCGGGAACATCCCCTTCCGCGATGCGCAGGGCCAGGCCCTCGGCGATCGCCGTTTTACCGACGCCCGGTTCACCGATCAGGCAGGGGTTATTCTTCGAGCGACGGGACAGGATCTGTACCACGCGGTAGATCTCGCGGTCGCGACCGATCACGCGGTCAAGCTCCCCCGCGCGGGCGCGGGCGGTGAGATCGGTACAATACTGCGAGAGGAATTTGCGCTTTTTCTCTTCTTTTTTGGAGCGGCGGTCGCGCTTGGGCGCCTTGTCACCGCTCTCTCCTTCGGGCTGAGGCACAATGGAGCCGTCCGCAGACGGGGTGCCGCCGAACAGATTTTTGAAAAACGGGAAGGTCGCCGCACCGCCGGGATCAAACCCGTCGCCGTTTTCCGACAGCTCCTGCATTTCCCCCATCATCTCGCCGAGCTGTTCGTCCATCTGCTCCAGATCGTCGTCCGAGATGCCGAATTTCTCCAGCATATCGTTGACAGGGCCGATGTTCAGCTCCTTGGCGCACGAGAGGCAGTAGCCGTCGTTGACCGTTTTATCCCCCTCCTGCCGCGATACAAAGACCACAGCGGGGCGTTTCTTGCAGCGTGAGCAAATCATCTGTTGCACACTCCTTTCGGGATTCCGTGGATGTTTACACCTCGGGCGTGCCGTCGTCGGACGCGTCGGGCGTTTTGCTCTCCTGCATCAGACGCAGGAAGAGCGAGGCGTATTGATAGAACGCAAAGGCCATACACGCGGCCACCAGAATGACCAGCGCGATGAACAGCGGTTCGGGCATATTCCAGTTGAAGAGAAGCGGTGTCTCGCCGGGAAGCGGGAACGCCACAAACAGGCCCATCGAAACATAAAACACAAAGGTGCTGACCTTGCCGTACCATTTGGCCGCCTGCACCCGACCGTTGCCGCGCAACAGCATCAGCAGCGCGCCGATCGCCTGCAGCAGCTCCTTGACGCCGCAGAGGATCACCAGCGGCCACAGCCGCGGCAAACGGATCGCAAGACACAGGATCACCGTCACCTGCGTCAGCTTGTCGGCGATCGGATCGAGGATCTTGCCGATCTCGCTGATCTGATTGAATTTACGGGCGATGATCCCGTCGAAGAGATCGGTGATTCCCGACAGGCAAAGCGCCGCGATCGACCAACCGAGCAACACGGGATTCTCCTCACTCATCAGATACAACGTTGCAAAGACAGGCACCAGCGCGATACGCATCAGCGACAGCACGTTCGGCACCGTCCATACCCATTTCAATTTCATGGCTTACTCACTCCCGAGATACGCTGTTCAGAACAGCGGATTGATATCCATCACCCACTTGGTGATCCATGTCTGATCGAGGTCGGCGGCCGTTACCGCGCTTCCCGCGCCCGACATCGTCATATACAGCTGCAACGCGGCCGTCAGCACCAGCACGATCATTGCGCCCTGAAGCAGGCCCGCCACCGCGCCGAGTGCCTTGTTGGCCTCCCGCACCAGCGGGATCGCCGAGAATACGGCGCTGAGCATCTTCGCGAGGAACCGTACCAAGAAGGACAACACAATAAACAGCAGAATAAACACGATCACCTGCAACAGCATCACGCACAGCGGCGCGATCAGATGATCGACCATCACGCGCACCGCATCACCCGCCGTCGCGGCCCCCTGCTCGGCAACCGCGGCTCCGAGCTGCTCGGGCGTCTGAATGCCGACGGAGGCAAGCCCGTTACGGATCACATCGGGAAGTCCCGCCAGCACCGCGCCCCATTGCTCGGCAAGCGACGAGACCGAAGCCGTCACATCGGAGCCGACGGCATTGCGGACCGCCTGCTCCACCGACGAACGGAACATCGTATTGAACAGCCATTCCGCCACAGGACCGCTGATCAGAAAGGACACGATCAACGACGCCAACGAGCCGATCATACGTACAATGGATTTTACAAAGCCGCGTTTGATCCCCAGCGCAAGGCAAAACACCGTCACCGCGATCAGGATCGCATCCAGCAGCACCGATACAACCGTCATATACGCTCCTCCTTCAAGGCTTCTCAAAAGGTATGTATTCAATCGTTCCAAACGACCGGCTCCAGCAAGGTCAACCCCAGCACCAGCGGCTTGCCGTCGATGGCGCCGACCATACGGCTGTCGGGAGCTACCGTTCCCTGCCGCACAAAGCCGTCACCGCCCGTTTCATACACAAAGCGGTCGGTCAATACAAGAAAACTGCCGTTCATCGCCGACACATCGCGAAACGCGCCCTCGTACGTTGCTGTCAGGCGTTTATCGCCCGTTGCGGAGTACACCTCGACGGTACCGCCGTCCTGCGTACCGTAGGGACGTGTCGCAATCGCTACATCGCCGCCGCTGAACGCAAAGCCGACAGGCTCCCGCTCATTCAACGGCACCGCCACATCCAGCGAGCCGCGCGGATTCACAAAGCGAAGCGCCGTGTCACCGATCGCGATGACCGTACCGCTTCCCGTGAAATGCACACGGGAATACAGCACATTATCCGCCGTGTAGGACACGGGCTGTTGATCCCTCTCGCGCAGGTTGAACACCGTCACGGTGGACTGCATAGCCCCGCCGTTCGAGCGGCATCCGACCACGGCAAGCGTATTGCCGTCGGCGGCAAACGCCACATCCATCACCATCCACTCGGAGCTGAGCCACTGATAGCGTTGCTCGCCCGAACGCGAATACACGGTCACGTCGGACACGTAGCTTTGCGTCGAGCCTGTGACCACCGCCACATCGCCCTTGACGCTGACGCCGCCCGTGTACAGCGTGCCGTTCAAGGTCTTTTCGTGCTCCTGCCCGGAGCGCGTCTCCAGCCGATAGCGGTTGCCGCCCGCTTCCATCAACAGCACAAAGCGACCGTTCGAGCGCATCAGCGGCTTGGCGTAGGCACAGGTATTGCGCAACGACTCGCCGCCGTTGCCGTTATAATATACGGTCGCCGTGTCGGTCAGCACGACCAGGTTGCCGCCGACCTCCTGCAGGTCGCCGACCGATTCTCCCATCATCACGACGGGCCACGAGCCGCCCGTCGTGCCGGCGAACAGGTCCTCGGCCCACGACACGAAGCTGTCGGGCGCGATATCCTTCCAATTGGCAAACAACGCGACAACGCACAACACCAATACCGCCACCAGCATCAGCCGCAGTAACAGGCGCAGCTTGCCGCGACGCTTTTTGGCGCGACGCTGACGGCGCTTTTCCTCCTGTTCGGCGGTGCGCTCGCTGTCCGCATCGGCGGCGCGGCGGAAATCCTTACGGAGCTTTCGTCCCATCGATCGGTCACCTCACTGTCTCTCAGTATCGTACCGCCTGCAAAAAGAGTCCGCAGGCGGGCGCGGTCTGTCCCGCCAGATGGCGGTCGCCGCTTTCAAGAACGGACGGGAACGCATCGGGGGCGATCCGTCCGCTTGCCATATCCACCAATGTGCCCGCCATAATGCGGACCATATTGTAAAGGAAGCCGTCGGCCTCCACCGAAAACAACACAAGATCCCCCTGCCGTTCCACCGCGGCATGGGACACGGTGCGCACCGTATCCTCCACACTGCTGCCCGAGGCGCACAGGGCGGCAAAATCATGGGTGCCGAGCAGATCCTTTGCCGCACGGTCCATCAACGCCGTATCGAGGGGGTATTTGATGTGCCACGCGTACCCCTCCAGAAACGGATCGCGCTGACGGGCATTGAGGATCTGATACACATAGCGTTTGCCCTTCGCGTCATAGCGCGGGTGAAACGCCTCTTCGACCTCACGCGCCTCGGTCACCGCCACATCCCGCGGCAGTACCGCGTTGAGCGCCGCACACAGCTTTTCGCCGCGCAAGGGCGTTTCGGAATCCATCGCACAGCAGAACATCCGCGCATGGACACCCGCGTCGGTGCGGCTGCAGCCCGTCAGACCGCTTCGCACGCCCGTGATACGCTCTACGGCGTCCTGCATCACCTGTTGCACGGTCACGGCGTTCGGTTGTACCTGCCAGCCGTGGTAGGCAGTGCCGTCATAGCGGATCGTCAGCAGTATACGCGCCATACGAATCGGTTCCTTTCCGACGGTGGCCGCGTCAAAGCACGGGAGCCGTCCAACAATTCAGCAAAATCATCGCGGTAAACAGCAGCAGCATCACCGCCACCGCCGCCGCATCCCGCAAGCCCATATGCAGCTGTTTCATACGGGTACGGCCTTCGCCGCCGTGATAACAGCGGCATTCCATCGCCATCGCCAGCTCATAGGCACGGCGGAAGGACGATACAAACAGCGGAATCAACACGGGGACAAGCGCCTTGATGCGTTGCAACAGTCCGCCGCTTTCCATATCCGCTCCGCGCGCCTTTTGCGCGGACATGATCTTATCGGTCTCCTCGACAAGCGTCGGGATAAACCGCAGAGCGATCGTCATCATCATCGCGATCTCGTGCACAGGCACGCGGATCACCTTCAGCGGCCCGAGCAACCGCTCGAGCGCATCGGTCAGCGTCGTCGGCCCCGTCGTATAGGTAAGCAGGGAGCTTCCCGCGATCAGGCACACGATGCGCACGGCAAGAAACGCCGCGTTGACAAGGCCCTTCGAGGTGAGCTTCAGAATGCCCCATTCCCATAAAACGGTACCGCCGCCGACATAAAACATATTGAGCAGTGCCGTAAACAAAATGATCGGTAAGATCGGCTTAATACTTTTCCAAAGGAGTTTTACGGGCAAGCGCGACAGCGCGACCGCCGTGACCAGAAACAGTACGGCGAGTCCCAGTCCGTACCAGTTGACGGGCACGAACACCGCCGCAATATACGCGATGGTCAGCAGGATCTTTACGCGGGGATCCAGCCGATGGATCAGCGAGTTACCGGGGAAAAATTGCCCGATGGTGATATCGTTCAGCACGGGCGACACCCCCTTTTCAGCAGAGGCATCAGCCGCTCGACCGCCTTCTCGACGGTGTATACGTTATCACCGACGTCATAGCCGCGACGGCGCAACGCCATAAAGATGCGGGTGACCGCCGGGACGGACAGCCCCATCGCCTCTAACTCCTCCGCACGGGAGAACACCTCTTCGGTCGGCGCCATCATCGCCGCCTCACCGCCGTTCATCACCAGCACGCGGTCGGCGATCGCCGCCACGTCCTCCATGCTGTGCGACACCAGCAGAACGGTCGTGCCGTTTTCGCGGCGATAACGCTCGATCTGTCGGAGCATCTGCTCGCGTCCGCGCGGATCGAGTCCCGCCGTCGGCTCGTCAAGCACCAGCACCTGCGGCTCCATGGCCATCACGCCCGCGATCGCCACACGTCGCTTCTGTCCGCCCGACAGATCAAAGGGCGAGCTGTCGAGCAGCTCCTCCCGCAATCCCGCGAAGGTCGCCGCCTTTTGCACACGGCGTTCGACCTCCTCGTCGCTGAGTCCCATATTGCGCGGGCCGAACGCGATATCCCGCCGCACGGTTTCTTCAAAAAGCTGATGCTCGGGATACTGGAACACCATCCCGACCTCAAAACGCACACGGCGGATCTCCTTGGGCTTTTCCCAGATATCCTTCCCGTTTAACAGGATCTGCCCGCTTGTCGGACGGAGAAGACCGTTCAGGTGTTGCACGAGCGTCGATTTTCCCGAGCCCGTATGCCCGATCACACCGACAAACTCCCCCTGCTCCACCTGGAGCGACACGTCCTTTAAGGCGTGCTTTTCGTACGGCGTTTTGGCGGCGTACACATAATTCAGTTGTCGCACCTCCAGAACAGCCATCGTGTTATCCCTCCAGCAACGCGGCGAGTGCGTCAACGCACTCCTCCTCCGTCAAAATATCCTGTCGAAGCGGCCATCCGTTCTGCCGCAGTAAAAAACAAAGCTCGGTCGGTTGGGGCACATCGAGTGCCACCTCCCGCAGACGCGGCACCTGCGAGAATACCTCGCGCGGTGTGCCGTCCAGCAGGATGCGCCCGCCTTCCATCACCACAATGCGGTCGGCATCGACCGCCTCTTCCATATACTGGGTGATCAGCACCACCGTCATCCCGTTTTCGCGGTTGAGACGGCGGATCGTCTCCATCACCTCACGGCGACCCTGCGGATCGAGCATCGCCGTCGGCTCGTCGAGCACCAGGCAATCGGGCCGCATCGCCAGAATTCCCGCGATCGCCACCCGTTGCTTTTGTCCGCCCGACAGCTTATGCGCCGCATGCTCGCGGTAGTCGTACATCCCGACCGTTTTGAGCGCCTCGTCTACGCGGGCGCGGATCTCTTTCGGCGGGATGCCGAGGTTTTCGGGGCCGAACGCCACATCCTCCTCCACAATGGTGGAAACCAGCTGGTTATCGGGGTTTTGAAGCACCATTCCCACCGTGCGCCGCACCTGCAGGCGCTGTTCCTCATCGGTCGTATCGATGCCGTCCACCAGCACCGTGCCGCCCGTCGGAAGCAGGATCGCGTTGAAATGCTTCGCAAGCGTCGATTTGCCGCAGCCGTTGTGCCCGAGGATCGCCGTAAAGCTCCCGCGCTCCACCCGAAGATCGACACCCGTGAGCGCGAAAAGCGGCTCCGTTTCATCGGGATCGTAGGTGTAGGTCACCTGTTCGGCGCGAAGGATCTCCTCGCTCATTGTCATCACCTCATTTTGCCGTCCACACGGCAGTCGAGCCGCAGGGGAGCACCAGCCCGCTCTGCGTCACAGGCAGGCCGATCTCATCGGCCGTTACGCGCCCGCCCTTCAGCAGGCTTCCCAGAATATACTGCATAACGGACGGGGACAATCCCGCCGTATACGAATTGATCACCACAAACAACGGGTTATCACTGAGCAGCTTGACGCACTCCGCGACAAAGCCGTGGATCTGCTCCTCCAGCTTCCACACCTCGCCCCCGGGACCGCGCCCGTAGGACGGCGGATCCATCAGGATCGCGTCGTAGGTGTTGCCGCGGCGTTGCTCTCTTGCCACAAATTTGCCGCAATCGTCCACCAGCCAGCGAATGGGCTTATCGGCCAGTCCCGACGAGGCGACGTTTTCGCGTCCCCACGTCACCATACCCTTCGAGGCATCGACGTGCGTCACCGCCGCCCCCGCCTTCGCACAGGCAAGGCTGGCTCCGCCCGTATAGCCGAACAGGTTCAGCACGCGGATGGGACGGCCCGCCTCTTCGATCAGGCGTGCCATCATATCCCAGTTGACGGCCTGCTCGGGAAACAGCCCCGTATGCTTGAAGCCCATCGGCTTTAAACGGAAGCGCAGGCTGTCATAGCCGATCTCCCACACGTCGGGCGTCGGCTTATAGGTCTCCCAATGTCCGCCGCCCGCTTTGGAGCGATGGTAGCGCGCGTGCGCCTGCTTCCACAGCGGGTGCCGATGTCCCGTATTCCAGATCACCTGCGGATCGGGACGGATGAGAAGGATATCCCCCCAACGCTCCAGGCGTTCTCCGCCCGACGTATCGAGCAATTCGTAATCCTTCCAGCGGTCTGCCGCTCGCATCGTAAACCGCCTCCTTTCGGCGTGTCATAGATTAAAAGAAGCTCTGTTGCCCGTCACAGGGCATTCCGAGATGCTCGTACGCCGCAGGAAGCACCATGCGTCCGCGCGGGGTACGGCTCAAAAAGCCGATCTGCATCAGATACGGCTCGTACACGTCTTCGATCGTCACCGCTTCTTCGCCGATCAGGGCGGCCAGCGTTTCCAGCCCGACAGGGCCGCCGCGATAATGCTCGATCATCGCCGTCAGCATCCGACGGTCCACCATATCGAGCCCGAGCTCGTCGATCTCCATCCGCGACAACGCAATACGCGCGGTCTGCTCGTCGATCTGACCGCCCGACAGCACCAGCGCAAAATCGCGCACACGGCGCAGCAGGCGGTTCGCAATACGCGGCGTGCCGCGCGAACGGGACGCGATCTCCAGCGAGCCATCCTCATCGCAGGCCGCACCGAGGATCTTCGCCGAGCGGCGTACGATGCACGCCAGCTCCTCCGGGGTGTACAGCTCCAGCCGCATCAGCATACCGAAGCGGTCGCGCAACGGCGCCGACAGCTGTCCCGCGCGGGTGGTCGCACCGACCAGCGTAAACTTCTGAAGCGGCAGGTGGATGCTCGTCGCACCCTGTCCCTTGCCGTTGACGATATCGATGGAAAAATCCTCCATCGCGGGGTACAGGATCTCTTCGACGGTACGCGGCAGGCGGTGGATCTCGTCGATGAACAGCACGTCCCCCTCATCGAGATTCATCAGCATCGCCGCCAGATCTCCGGGACGCTCAAGCGCCGGGCCCGACGTGATGCGGAAATTGACGCCCATCTCCCGCGCAATGATCGCGGCGAGCGTCGTTTTGCCGAGTCCGGGAGGGCCGTATAGCAATACGTGGTCGAGCGATTCCTTACGGATCTTCGCCGCCTCGATAAACACCTTCAGATTTTCCTTGACCTTTTCCTGTCCGATGTATTCGTCAAGCGACCGCGGACGAAGCGGGTTATCGCCGTCGTCCTCGGGCAGATAGTCCATCGACACCAGGCGGTTTTCAAAATCGGTCTCTTCGATCATACGTTACGCCCTCCTTTCCTTTTGTGACTCTTATTTTGCCAGCAGGCGCAAGGCCTTTTGGATCAGTTCCTCCACCGACAGCGTCTCGTCGAGCTTGCCGACGGCGGACGCCGCCTCCGACGGAGAGAAGCCGAGCGAGCCGAGCGCCTTGACCGCTTGCGCGGCGTTGCCGACCGCCGACGCGTTGCCGATCGCCGCAGGGAGCTCGACGCCCTCCGTGCCGGCCGTCAGCGCCGCTACCTTATCCTTCATTTCCAGCACAATGCGCTGTGCGAGCTTCGGGCCGACGCCCTGTGCGCGGGTAAACGCCTTGTGATCGCCCGCCGCCACGTGAAGCGCCACCTGATCGGGCGACAGCTCCGACAGCACCGCAATGGCCGCCTTCGGGCCGACACCCGTGATGGAGGTGAGCTGGCGGAAGCATTCCAGCTCCTTCTTTTCGGCAAAGCCGAACAGCTCGATCGCGTCCTCGCGCACATCCATCATCGTAAACAGCATCGCCTCCGCACCGAGCTTCGGTAAGCGGCGCGCCGTATTCATCGTGATGCGGCAACGGAAGCCGACACCGCCGCAGCAGATGACCGCCATATTGGTTTCCAGATGGATCAGTTCTCCCTTGACACTGTACAGCATGCCATCTTCCTCCCGCTGTTATAAATCCGTTTGTATCAACCGCCGCTTGACGGCCGTGCCGCCGCTTTGCGCGTGACAGATCGCGATCGCCAGCGCGTCCGCCGTATCGTCGGGACGCGGTGTTTCCTTCAGCTTCAGAAGGCGACGCGTCATCTCCATCACCTGCGGCTTTTCCGCCTGACCGTACCCCGTGACGGCGCTTTTTACCTGAAGCGGCGTATATTCGAACACCTCAACGCCCGCCTCCTCGGCGGCCAGCAGGATCACCCCGCGTGCCTCGCACACCTGTACGGCGGTTGTTTTATTGTTTGTGAAATAAAGCTTTTCAATCGCCAACGCCTGCGGCTTCACCTTGTCGAGGATGAGCTTGGTGTCGCGATAGATCTGCAACAGCCGCGCATTGAAGGGCGTATGCGCAGGGGTGGTGATCGCCCCGAAGCACAGCGGCTGATACCGCCCGTGCTCGTACGAGACCGCGCCCCAGCCGACGATGGCATAGCCCGGATCGACACCTAAAATGACCATACCTTTCCGCCCCTTTTCGCGTTTACGGATAAAAAACCCGATTATCCATTACAGTATAGCACATCTCTCTTTAAAACGCAAATGAATAATACGTAAATATCGCAAAGGGAGGCAAGCGGTTGGTGCATCCCCTAAGGGTGTCTACGTAGGGCGGGGGTTTACTCCCGCCGCGCGTCCCAACGGGACGCGGTCGCGTGCAACGCGACAGTATCCCCGCCGATGCCGATCCGCCGCGGCAGAACCATTCGACTCCGTCCCATCCGCGTCACCCTGAGCGAGCCGAGGCGAGTCGAACGGGTCTCGGATGGGACTCCGCTTAACTGACGCTCCAAATCTTTGATTTGGCAAGCGGAAGGTATGCAAGGGAGCGAAGCGAGTCGCTGTCGTGCCGCACCGCCGATCTCGGTTTTGTGCAAACGGAACGGCACTTGAGGCCGTTCCCTACTCTACACGCAAAAACGGACGAGCAAACCTGCTCGTCCGTTTTTATGTTGTGCGTGTTATTCGTTCGTCAGGGACTTGATCTCGTCCTTGTCGGGGAGGATGGCGTTGAGAACGATGCCCGCAAGCGAAGCGACCGCCAGCGCCGTCAGTGTGATATCGACGCCGAACACCGAGAAGGTGACACCGCCCGTCAGACCGAGTGCGCAGACGAGGATGATCGCCGCGACAAGCAGGTTGCGGGATTTCGAGAAATCGACCTTGTTTTCCACAACGTTGCGCACACCGACCGCCGAGATCATACCGTACAGCACAAACGAAATGCCGCCGATGACCGCCGTCGGAATAAGGTGGATGAGCGCCGCAAATTTCGGGCAGAACGCCAGCACCGAGGCGAAGAGCGCCGCAATGCGGATAACGCGGGGATCGTAGACACGCGACAGCGCGAGAACGCCCGTGTTTTCGCCGTAGGTGGTGTTGGCGGGGCCGCCGACCAGAGAGGCCAGCGAGGTGGCCAGACCGTCACCGATCAGCGTTCTGTGCAAACCGGGATCCTTGACGTACGACTTGCGGCAGGTGGAGCTGATGGCGCAGATGTCGCCGATATGCTCCATCATGGTGGCGAGCGCGATGGGCATGATCGCCACCACGGACGAAATGATCAGCGCGCCGTTCTGCCAGTCCACACCGCCGAATACGGTGCGATCCCACGCGACGGGAAGACCGATCCACGCGGCGTTCTGCAGGTCGTTGAGCGCTTGCACCTCAAAGAGCTGGAAGGCGGCGTTGCCACCCATCGCAAAGACTTCCTTGGTGGCGTTGTCGCCCGCAGGGACGGTGATGACCTGTCCGAAGCACAGTGCCAGCACGACGGCAACGGCACACGCCCCCAGCACGCCGAGCAGGATGGGGATGATCTTGAGCATGCCCTTGCCCCACACGTTGAAGACAATGATGATACCGAGTGCCACAAGAGCGATCAACCAGTTGGTTTTGCAGTTGTCAACCGCCGAGCCCGCAAGGCTCAGACCGATCGAAATGATGATTGGGCCCGTCACCACAGGCGGGAAGAACCGCATCACCTTGTCCACGCCGACAAGCTTCACCAGCGCGGCAAGCACAAAGTACAGCAGACCGGCGCACGCCACGCCGAGGCAGGCGTAGGGGAGAAGCTGAGCAGTGGTCATGGTTTCATAGCCTGCCGTACCCGCGAGGCCCGTGACAGCGGCATAGCCGCCGAGGAACGCGAACGACGAGCCGAGGAAGGCGGGAACCTTCCCCTTGGTGATCAGGTGGAACAGCAATGTGCCGAGACCGGCACACAGCAGGGTGGTGGCGACGTCCAGCCCCGTCAGAAGCGGCACAAGCACCGTTGCGCCGAACATGGCGAACATGTGCTGGAGACCGAGGACGAGCATCTTCGGAATACCGAGCTGACGCGCGTCGTACAATCCCTCGGGCGGGATGACTTGCTTTTGTGTTTTCATAGCCTTGATTCCTCACTTCTTTTGTATTCTTTTCAAACACGGATGACCGTGTTTATTCCCGTTCCTTCAGGTGGTCGCGGATCATACGGGCGCAGTAGTAGACATTACCGCCGCCCATCGTCACCACGAGATCGCCCTCTTTGACGTTATCGAGAATGTAGTCGGTGATCTGCGGAAAGTCCGCAAGATACACGCCGTTCGTCATTTTTTCGGTGATCTGCTCGGAATGCACGTTCCACGTGTTATGCTCACGCGAGCCCATAATATCGCTTACGACCGCAACGTCCGCGATGGACAGCGCCTCGGCAAAGGCGTCGAGGTGACGTGCCGTACGCGAGAAGGTGAACGGCTGGAACACTGCGAACACGCGGTTGTAGCCCATGGCTTTGGCGGAGGTGAGGGTTGCGGTGATCTCGGTCGGATGGTGGGCGTAATCGTCCGCCACCGTCACGCCCGCAAACGTGCCGAGGAATTCAAAGCGGCGGCCCGCACCGTGGAAATCGGCAATGCCGTCGGCGATCGCTTCCGCTCCGACACCGCATTCAAACGCGGCGGCCACGGCGGTGAGGGCGTTCGAGACATTGTGCCGTCCGGGGACACCCAGCTCAATATGCGTGAAGAGTGTATCGTTGTGATAGCAATCAAACGCAAAGTAGGAGTCCTTGCAGGTGATGCTTTGCGCCTGCCATTCACAGCCATCCTTCAGACCGCAGGTGATGACGCGCTTCTCTGTGCCCTCGATGGCTTTGAGGGTGTTGTCGTCATCGGCGTTGACGATCAACGTGTCGCAAAGCGCCGCAAACTTGCGGAAGGACGCGATCACGCCTTCAAGCGAGCCGAAGTACTCAAGATGGTCGGCATCGACGTTCAGGATGATGCCGTAGGCGGGCGTCATCGAGAGGTAGTGATCCTGAAACTCGCACGCCTCGCACACCATCACGTCGGACTTGCCCGCACGGCCGTTGGCGCCGATCAGCGGCAAACGGCCGCCGATGAACACCGACGGATCAACGTCCGCCTTCAGCAGCGTGTGCGACAGCATCGACGAGGTGGTGGTTTTGCCGTGTGTACCCGCGACGGCAAAGGTGCGTCCGTAGCGGCGGGTGATCTCGCCCAGAAGCGCACCGCGCTCGATCATCGGGATACCGCGCTCCTTTGCCGCCTTCAGCTCGGGGTTATCGCCGCTCACCGCCGAGGTGTAGACAAGCAGCTCGCTGTCACCGAGGTTTTCGGCGAAATGTCCTTTAAAGATGCGGATGCCGAGCCCTTCCAGGCGGTGGATGTTGTCCGATTCGCCCCAGTCGGAGCCTGTGATCGCGTAACCCTGCTCGTGCAGGATCTCGGCGAGCGGGCTCATACCCGAGCCGCCGATGCCGACAAAATGCACGCGTTTGATATGGTCAAGAGTGCCGTTCGTTTGCATAGAATGCCTCCTTGTATGTAGAAATGCTCTATCTTTTATTATATGGCGTATCGACAAAAAAGAAAAGGGATTTTTTCGTTTTTTTACAAAAAATTCTGCCGCGGGGAATTGCCGTTGACTTTCGGTTTTCGGCGTGGTAGACTACAAGTAAGACCAATCTAATTTTTTGGGAGGTATGTCCTTATGAGCGAGAAGATCAAGGTCGGCATCATCGGTGTCGGCAGCATTTCCCACAGCCACATTGTCGGCTATCTGGCAAACCCCAACGTGGAGCTGTATGCGTTCTGCGATATCAACGAGGAACAACTCAAGGTGATGGGCGAAACCTATAAGGTGGAGCGCCTGTTCACCAAGGCGGAGGATATGCTCGCTCTGCCCGAGATCGACGCTGTGAGCGTCTGCACGTGGAATGCGGCGCACGCTCCCTGCACCATTGCGGCGCTGAACGCCGGTAAGCACGTGCTGTGCGAAAAGCCGATGGCGATGAGCGTGGAAGAGGGCAAGGCGATGCAGGCGGCCGCCGAGAAGAACGGCAAGCTGCTAATGATCGGCTTTGTCCGCCGCTACGGCAACGATTGCGCCATTTTGAAGGACTTCATCGATAACGGTCACTTCGGCGACCTGTATTATACGAAGGCCACCTACCTGCGCCGCAACGGTAACCCCGGCGGCTGGTTCGGTGACAAGCGCTATTCGGGCGGCGGCCCGCTGATCGATCTGGGCGTGCACGTGATCGACCTGGTGCGTTATCTGCTCGGCAATCCGAAGCCTGTGTCGGTGTATGCGGCGACCTTCCAAAAGCTGCTCGACCGCCCCGGCATCAAGGATAAGGCGGCATACACGCCGTCCCACGCGATCCCCGATCTCAAGTGCGACGTCGAGGATCTGGCCACGGCGATCATTCGCTTCGACAACGGCGCGGTGCTGAACGTCGAGGCGAGCTTCAGCCTCAACGTCAAGCAGGACAGCGGCTCCATCGAGCTGTTCGGCACCAAGGCGGGCGCGAAGATCGATCCCGAGCTCGAGATGTTCACCGACGTGAACGATTATATGGCGAACATCAATCTGTGTATGCCTACGGCGCTGTCGTTTGACGGCCTGTTCACCAACGAGATCGCACACTTTGTGGATTGCGTCCGCGACGGCAAGACCTGCGTCTCGCCCGCACAGGACGGTGTCGAAATGATGCGTATTCTCGAAGCGGCGTACGAATCTGCCCGCACCGGCCACGAGGTTGTGCTGTAAGATCAGTGAAGAGTGAATAGTGAAAAGTGAAGAATGAAGGAGTCCGCTTCGCGGACAGGATTGAAAAAAGCGAGCATCGAAAGATGCTCGCTTTTTGTGTTGGGGGTAACGCCGTAGGGCGGGGGGTATTCCCGCCGTTGGCACAAATTCAAATCAACCGCCGTAGGGAACGGCCCCAAGTGCCGTTCCGTCTGCAAAAACCGTTAAGCAAACTGAAGCTTCATCTGGCGACCGTTAAGATCCTCTTTGTCGATCTCGACAGCGACCTGATAGCATTCGGAAAGACCAAAAGCGTTCATCCCACTCTGTTTGATCGTCACCGTCACCGCGTCTTCCGTCACTGCATAATCGAGCGTAAAGGTGTTGTGCGCGGTGCAGTGTGTCACCATAAAGAGGCACTTGGTGTCGAAATACGAAGGGGTGACCGTTTGCGCCTATGCATCAAACGAACCGTTTTCGGTTTCATACGGTGTGTAGAAGCAGGGACGAAGCTGTGCGCACACCTCTTCGAACTCTTCATAGGTGTTCACAAGCCGCGCAACACGGGCCGATTCGATCTCGTCATACGTGAGCGAGGAGTTGGCAGGCGTCTTAAAGAGGTTCAGCCGCGATTCCTGCGGCAAGGGCGCGGTTACGGTTTCCAAAAGCAGACGGACATCGACCGTGTCGACCTTGCCGTCGTTGTTCAGATCCGTGATCGTGTCGGATATACCGTCAAACAGCAGGCTTTTCAGGTACAGGCGGACGTCCTTGGTGTCCACGGTGCCGTCCGCATCCGCATCACCGCCTGTCAATGCACCCACGGGAACAGCGCCCATCAACAGCATACTGATCGTCAGCATCCAAGCAAGTAAATGTCTCATAACAGCGTCTCCTTTCGCGTTGACCTTTTTCGGTGGCTTTCTCGTTTTCTCCTTGCGTACGGCGGCCGTTGCGGGGACCTTGCCGTCATTGCCGAGAATACCTGTTAAGTTAAGTATAATGCATAAAAGATAACTTGTCAAGTTTCAAAGATAACATATAAGGTTGTCGCATTTTAAACTCCGAAACGCTATACTTAAGAAAAACGCGTGAAAGAGGTGCGGCAATGCAACAACATCAATACGAAAATTATCGGCATTTAGGGTTGAACATTGCCTACTACCGCAAAAGCAAGGGCTTGTCCCAAAGCCGTCTGGCGGAGCTTGTCAATATCAGCCGTACCCATATGAGCCGCATTGAAACGGCCGAATGTGCCGTCTCCCTGGATGTGGTGTTCGATCTTTGCAAGGCACTCGAGATCAAGCCGATGCAGTTGTTCGATTTTCGTATATAACAAACGCGTCCCCTTTTTAAAACAGGGGACGCGTTTTGCTTTCTTAAATACCGAGCATCATCGAGGCGATCTGGAAATAGACCACGAGGGTGAGGGCATCGACGATGGTGGTGATAAAGGGGCTCGCCATCACCGCGGGATCAAGGCCGATCTTCTTGGCGAGCATCGGCAAGGCACAGCCGATGACCTTTGCCGCGATGACCGCGACGACCAGCGTCAGCGAGATCACGAGGGCGATGTGGAACCCGACCTGATCGAGGAAGTAGAGCTTCAGGAAATTGACCAGCGCCAGTGTGATGCCGCACAGGATCGCGATGCGGAATTCCTTCCAGATGACGCGGGGGAGATCGCGGAATTCGATCTCGTCCAGCGACAGACCGCGCGTCACGGTAACGGAGGCTTGTGAGCCGCTGTTGCCTGCCGTGTTCATCAGCATCGGGATAAAGGCGGTGAGGATCACGAGCTTGTCGAGCGCCTGCTCGTAGGCGGTGATGATATATCCGGTGAAGGTGGCAGACAGCATCAGAAGCGTCAGCCACGGGATACGCGAGAGGAAGGTCTTGAACACGCTCATCTTGAGATAGGGCTTGTCCGTCGGCGAGATGGCCGCCATCTTCTCGATATCCTCGGTCGCCTCTTCCTGGATAACGTCGATCGCATCGTCGACGGTGATGATGCCGACAAGGCGGTTTTCGGTGTCCACGACGGGGAGCGCTAAGAAGTCGTACTTGTTGAACATCTGCGCCGTCGATTCCTGGTCCTCGTGGGTAGAGACGCTGATGACGTTGTCCTCCATAATGTCCTCGATGAGGGCATCGCTGTCGGACAGCAGCAACGTCTTAGCGGTGACCAGACCGACCAGACGGCGGTCGTTTTCGGTGACGTAGCAGGTGTAGATGGTCTCCTTGTCAATGCCCGTGCGGCGGATGCTGACAAACGCCTCCTCGACGGTCATATCGCGCTTGAGGCGTACAAACTCGGTGGTCATCAGGCTTCCCGCGCTGTCATCGGGATAATGCAGGATCTGGTTGATACTGTGGCGCATTTCCTGCGGCGCGATTTCAAGAATACGGCGTACGACGGAGGCAGGCATCTCCTCGATCATATCCACCGTATCGTCGATGTACAGCTCGTCAAGCACCTCTTTGAGCTCCTGATCGCTGAAGGCACGGATCAGATGCTCTTGTGTGTCACTGTCGAAATACGAGAAAACCTCGGCGGCATCCTCCTTCGGAAGGATGCGGAAAACGAGCGGCAGCTTTTCCTGCGGCAGCTCTTCGAGAATTTGCGCGGTATCCGCGCAGTTGATGTCGGAGAACAGCTCGCGAAGCTCCAGATAGCGACGCGAGGCGAGAAGGTCGCTCACCGCTTCCAATTGGGATTCAAACAGTTCGTCTTGGGTTTGCACCATGTGCTCACTCCCTTTCGTAAAAATGGGGTAGAGAGCAGAACAAAGCGTTATTGTTTACGCGAAGCAACGCTGAAAATCAAACGTTGTCGCGGGGGCTTTGTACTGCCGCCGGTTATAGGATCCACGTTGCTTCACTCCTTTATGATCGTAGTATGTGACGCGCTTGTTTGAGGCACGCATACACATTCTTTATTTTACGCTTTTGCGTCCCTTTTTGTCAATTGCGACAGCAAAAAAATTCAAAAAAATTGCAAATGTATCTTTTCCGCGACGCGGAAGTATGCTATACTGA
Source organism: Clostridia bacterium (assembly GCA_017396175.1). Lineage (GTDB taxonomy): Bacteria > Bacillota > Clostridia > Oscillospirales > Acutalibacteraceae > RGIG1959. The sequence continues at coordinate 4,026 of JAFQMR010000100.1, read as the reverse complement.
ATACAGGAATGTACAAAGCAAAGGAGAGGTGCCTGTGAAAAAGGAAAAATCCTGCGGTGCGCTGGTGGTGCGCCGGATCGGCGATACACCGCAGATCCTGCTGATCAAGCATAACGGCGGTCACTGGGCGTTCCCGAAGGGACACGTGGAAGCGGGCGAAACGGAAGAACAGACGGCACTTCGCGAGGTGCAGGAGGAAACGGGCTTGCTTGTAAAGCTTGATACCCGTTACCGTGAGATGGTGACGTTTTCACCCGCCCCCCGCACGATGAAGGACGTGGTATATTTTGCGGCAACGGTGGTCAGCGGTACGGAAACGCCGCAGCTGACGGAGGTCAGCGATGTGCGTTGGGTAGCGTTTGAGGAGGCGCACCGTTTCATCACCTACGATAACGATCGCCGCCTGTTTGAAAAGCTGTGTGCGTTTTTGAACGAATACGGGATATTAGGGCAGTGAAACGTGTGAACAATGAAGGAGTCCGTTTTGCGGACAGGATTGAAAAAAAGCGAGCCGTCAGGCTCGCTTTTTTGTGTTAAAAGTGATCAGAAGGTATCGATCTCGTTGAGCAGCTCGTCCACCGTAGGGGTAGGAGCGGAAACAGAGGCAGGGACATCCGCCGCCGTTTCGACAGGCTTCGGAGCCTCTGTCGGCGTTGCTTCGGCGCGCGGGTAACGTGCAGGCTCCACAGGCTTGATATCCAGCGTGGGAAGCATTTTATCCATCGAGAAAGGCGGCTCCACAGGCTCCTGCACTTTGGAGGGCAGGCCCCACGACAGCTCGTCGGCGTATTCCTCGTCGGGGGTGCTTTGGGAATGGGAGACGGCGGGGGCGGTCGGTGCTTTTTTAACCGCCTCGGCGGGAGAAAACACCTGCATAGCCGCATAGAAGAGGGCTGTCAGACCGATGACCGCGTCCACAACGACGATCAGCATACTGCCGATCGGTTCACCGACGGCTTGACGGGCGATAGAGGCAGGGGCGGCCGACAGCGTGACAAGCGCCGTCATCAGCGCAAAGATCGGCAGACTGCTTTTCGGTTCTTTCCCGATATGCGCGATGGCACGGGCAAATTGCAGGAAGAACAGCGAAGCAAATACGAGCGCACCGAAGGTGAAAAAGTTTTCTTCGATATCCAGTGTGCTGGCGTAGGAGATTTCGTATCTGGCAAGACGGAACCACATCCAGAGCACAGGGCACAGCGCCAACCAACGAAGCCACACGGGGCAATCGGCTTTGGAGGCCATCCAGCGGAAGCCCTGCAAAACGAGATAAATACCGCCTGCGACGCCTAAAGCAAGGGTGCCGTACAGCAGGAAATAATCGAAGCCTCCCGTCGGGTAGACGCCGGGGGCGGGCATTTCGCCGTAGAGTAAGAGGAAAAAGAGATCCAGCACCACGGTCATCGTCATCACGGCACCGCAGAAGGTAGACATCCAACCGCAAATCGAAAACCATTTGCCGTGCGGTTCGGTGAGCGGGACAGATTTGGTGAAGCACAGCGCGGCGACGGCGACCAGCGTTAAGCAAATGAGCAGGATCGACAGGGCGTGTATGTTCATACCGAACAGTGAAAGTCCGGAAAACAGTTCGAGATTCAGTACAGCGAGCAACACCGTCATCGCGACGGTGATCCCGAAGGCAATTTTACGACGCATAGGGCGTACCTTCCTTTCCTTTATCAGCGGTCGCTGATCGCAACGTACGGTTGCTCAGGCATAACCGATTTGTAAGCAGGGCGGATGATGCGACGGCAGGTATACAGCTCCTCCATACGGTGAGCACACCAGCCCGCCATACGCGCGACAGCGAAAATCGGCGTGAAAAGCTCGGGCGGGATCCGCAGAGCGCGGTACACAAGCCCCGAATACATATCCACGTTCGCGCACAGCGTCTTGTCGATGCCGCGCACCTCGGCGAGCACGTCGGGAGCGAGCTTTTCAATGGTTTCCAACAGACGGAATTCGGGGCCGAAGCCTTGCTTTTCCGCTAAGGGGTAAGCGGTCTTCTTGAGTAGGACAGCGCGTGGATCGGACATCGTGTACACCGCGTGTCCCATACCGTAGATCAGGCCGCTGCCGTCGCCCGCCTCGCCGCGGGCGATCTTCATAAGGAAGGCGCGTACCTCCTCTTCATCCTCCCAGTTCTTGACGTTTTGCTTGACGGCGTTCTGCATTTCGGTTACCTTGGCATTCGCGCCGCCGTGACGCGGGCCCTTCAGAGAGCCGATCGCCGCACCGATCGCGGAGTAGATATCCGTGCCTGACGAGCTGAGCACACGTGTTGTAAACGTAGAGTTGTTACCGCCGCCGTGTTCGGCGTGGAGTATCAAGCACAGATCGAGCAAAAGGGCTTCCTCGCGGGTGTAGCTGGAATCGTCTCGCAGGCTGTATAAAATGGATTCCGAAGTGGACAGGCCGTCTTTAAAGGGATGAAAGACCATATTGTCGTTGTCGTAATAGCGACGCTTCACCTGATAGGCGTAGCTCATAATGGTCGGAACCGATGCGATCAGCTGGATCGATTGCTGGAGGTTGTTCTGCATCGACGTGTCATCGGGGTTGTCGTCATAGGAATACAGCGTCAGCACGGCACGCGCCATCTTGTTCATAATGTTTGGTGACGGTGCTTTCAGGATGGTGTCCTCGGCAAAGTATTCGGGCAGATCGCGGTAAGAGGACAGCAAGCTCTGGAAGCCTTCAAGCTGCGCCTTTGTCGGGAGCTTGCCGAACAGCAGGAGCCATACCGTTTCCTCGTAGCCGAAACGGCCCTCCTTCTGGCATCCGTCGACAAGATCGTAAATATCGATGCCGCGGTAGATCAGGCGTCCGGGAACGGGCGCTTTCTCGCCCTCGTTCATCACGTAGCCGTGCACGTTGCAGACCTTGGTCAGGCCCGCCATAACGCCGCTTCCGTCGCTGTTGCGCAGACCGCGCTTGACCTCCGTCTTGTTACGCGACGCATCGATGCTGGTATTTTTTTGAAGCTCCTCGCATAAATCTTCCAGTGTAGTGCGGGAGAATTCACGTGTTTCATTCATAAATCGGTGCCTCCGATCGGGTGGTGTTACAAAAGGTCATACGTTGTTATTATAAAATGAATGATCGGCAATGTCAAGCGATTCACAAAGAAAGGATGAGGGTATGAAGGGGTATGTGGTGTTGTTTTGTCTTGTGGTGTGTATTGTCTGGCTGATGCCGACGGCGTTTGCGGATGTGAGTGACGCGGTGCCGACGGATGCGCCGACGGTGGGGCTGTACGACATCCTGACGGTGGAGCTTACGGAGGATCCGACGGTTACCGAAACGGTGAAGGCAGACGAGCTGGTACTGTGGGAAACGGCGGCATGTGTTCCGCCCGATACTCCGAAAGAGGCGATCAAGGCGACGGCGGTGGCATGCTATACCGCGTTTTGCTATCAGCAGGATGCGTTGTCTCCGATCCGCACGACGCTTCCGTATCCCGAGGCCTACAATGAGGCGTATTGGACGGCGAAGTGGGGTGAACAGGCACAGGCGTATTTGCAGGTGTACCGCGCTGCGCTGGAGGCGGTGCGTGGACAGCGCCTGACGCTGGAAGGTCGCCCGATCATGGCGGTGTTTCACGCGATGAATACGGGGAAAACGGAGGACGCCTCGGTGTTGTGGGGAGAGGAACTGCCGTATTTGCGTTCGGTGGCCAGTCCCGCCGATGCGTTGCAGGTGGATCTGCATACAACGGTATCCCTGCCGGTTGCTGAAGCGGAGCCCATCCTGAAAACGCTCTGCGGGACGGATACACTTCCCGAGCAGAACGCGTGGTTTGGCGAGGCCGAGCGCACGGAGGCGGGGACGGTCAAAACCGTAACCGTATGCGGTAAGGCGTTGGAGGGGCGGCAGGTGCGCGATGCATTTTCTCTGCCGTCGGCGGCATTTGAGGTGCAGATACAGGACGGGCAGGTGCTGTTTACCGTAAGCGGGAGCGGGCATTTTGTCGGGATGAGTCTTTGCGGTGCCGCCGCCATGGCCGCGGACGGCGCGACCTACGAA
>JAFQMR010000099.1 GCA_017396175.1 Clostridia bacterium | reverse complement strand
ATCTCCACCTCCCAGCCTTCGGTTGCGGATGTGCTTGACCTATGGGATCGTTTGCTAGAGGAGTATGACGAGATCGTCTATGTACCGATGTCGAGTGGACTCAGCGGTTCGTGCGATACGGCGATGACGCTCAGTCGTGACTATGACGGACGTGTGCAGGTGGTGGACAATCACCGCATTTCGGTGACGATGAAGCGGTCGGTAGAGGATGCCGTGGCGCTTGCCGCAAACGGACTGTCCGCCGCCGAGATCAAAGCGCGTCTGGAGGATACCCAACACGATTCCAGTATTTATATCATGGTCGACACGATGAAATATCTGAAAAAGGGCGGGCGCGTGACGGCGGCCGCCGCGACGATCGGCACGGTGCTCAATATCAAGCCCGTTTTGCAGATCCAGGGCGGTAAGCTGGATGCGTTCGCGAAACCACGCGGACAAAGAGCGGCGTGTACGGCGATGCTTGAAGCGATGAAGGCGGACTTTGAAAGCCGCTTCGCGGATATGCGCGATCGAATGGAACTCTATGTCGTGCATACCAACACTCCGGATCAGGCGGTCGAGTTCGCCGAGGAGGTGGCGGCGGCGTTCCCGCAGGCGACGGTGCAGATCACCACTCTGCCGCTCAGCATTGCCTGCCATATCGGTCCCGGCGCTCTTGCGATTGCTACGGCGGTGTCGCTCGAGAAATAAACAAAAACAGCGCATCAACTTGTTGACAAATCAACAAGTTGATGCTATACTATGTCAGGAGGCTTATTCTTTATGCTTCAACGATTCGAATCCTTTGTATCGGGGATCACTCTGTGCTATAAATATATCCAACGCATCAAATCGGCGGAAATGACGGAGTTTGGTCTGAAGGGCACACACGCCATGTGTTTGTTTTTCCTCCATCAATATGCCGAGGGGCTGACGGCGGCGACGCTTTGTCAGCTGTGTGCCGAAGATAAGGCGGCCATTTCGCGGACACTCAATTCGCTTCGCGATCGTGGCCTGATCGACAGTCAGGGGAATGCCTACCGTGCAAACTGGCAATTGACAGCAGAAGGCGTGGAGGTTGCCGAGCGTCTCAACGGGATGATCGAGAGCTGGGTAGAGATCGGCGGCGAAGGATTGAGCGAAGCGGAAAGAGCCTGCTTTTATCAAACACTCGGCCGCATTGCTGAAAACCTGCGTGAGCGTCAGAAAAACGAGGACTGATCAGTGCGGCTCGAAAGGAGCTTGTTATGGCTGTTCGGTTGATCGTGGACTCTGCGAGCGACATCCTGCCCGAAAAGGCGGAAGCGCTCGGGATCGTGCATTGCCCGCTTAAGGTGGTATTCGGTTCGCACGAATATCGCGATGCGGTGGACCTGAGCCACCGTCGGTTTTATGAACTGTTAATTGAAAGCGACACGCTTCCGACAACGTGTCAGGTATCACCCGCTGAGTTTTCGAAAGCCTTGGAAAAAGCAACGGAAAACGGAGATGAAGCGATTGTGATCACGCTGTCATCAAAGCTGTCGGGGACGTACCAAAGCGCGGTGATCGCCGCGGAAGAGTATGAAGGGCGCGCGTTTGTTGTTGACAGCGAAAGCGTTGCGATGGGGGAGCAGATCCTCGTGATGCGGGCGCTGGAGCTATGCCGTGAAGGGCTGTCGGCGGAGAAGATCGTCGAATGCCTGAATCGGGAGAAACAGCAGATTCGCCTGATGGCCTTGCTTGATACGCTTGAATACCTGAAAAAAGGCGGGCGGATCTCGTCGGCGGTGGCGTTTGCGGGCGGCCTTCTTGCGATCAAGCCTGTTGTCGCCGTCGAGGACGGTGCGGTGACGATGGTCGGTAAGGCTCGCGGCTCCAAGCAGGGAAACAACCTGCTCCGTGAGCTGGTGGAAAAGAGTCGCGGGATCGATTTCGGCAAGCCTGTTTGCCTCGGCTACAGCGGATTGAACGACGAGCTGCTTCGGAAGTATATCGCGGACAGCGCGGAATTGTGGCAGGGGCATATTGATTCGTTACCGATCGCAACGGTCGGCTGTGCGATCGGTACTCACGTCGGCCCCGGTGCGGTGGCCGTGGCGTTTTTTGAAAAGGAATAACAAAAAAGCGAGCATCGAATGATGCTCGCTTTTTTTACAATCCGTGCTCGAAGGGCAACGTCTTCATTATTCATTGCTCTTATACGATCCGTTCGCGCAAACCGTCTTCTTATTCCGCGTATCACAGCTTACTTTGCGCCGTTGACAGCGAGATAATTCTTGATGCGGGTGACGTTTTCTTCATTGGCAGGATCCTCTTCCAGATACTCAATGATATCGTACACATCGACAACCGAGTACACAGGGAAGCCGAACTGCTCCTCGATCTCCTGCATCGCACCCTTTTCGGATTGTCCTTTTTCCTTGCGATCCACCATAATGAAGGTGGCGATCACCTTCGTGCCTTCAAGATGCGACAGGATGTCCATCGACTCGCGAATGGCCGTACCGGCGGTGATCACATCTTCGATGATGACGATCTCTTCACCCGCCTCGGGGACATACCCGACGAAGGTACCGCCTTCGCCGTGATCCTTCACTTCCTTGCGGTTGAAGAAGAACGGTACATCCAAACCGTTTTTGGACAGTGCCACCGCTGCCGAGATGGACAGCGAAATACCTTTATAGGCCGGGCCGTAAAGAACAGCAGCCTTCTTGCCCAGCTTGTCGAAATAGGCCTTGGCGTAGAACTCACCCATCTTCGTGATCTGGTCGCCGGTCTTGATCATACCCGCATTGACAAAATACGGGATCTTGCGGCCGGACTTCGCGGTGAAATCACCGAATTTCAAAACGCCTGCGCCCTGCAAAAATTCAATAAATTCTCTTTTGTAAGCTTCCATCGTTCTCTCTCCTTTTTTATTACTGCACATCCATCGTCGGTGGCTTCTTTAGGAGCATCCGAAAAGATGGATGTATAGGCATCTTTTTGATTATACCACGCTGTTGTCAAAATCTCAACAGCTATTGCCAAAAAAATACACGGCAACGGGGGAAGGGGAAATGGTGTTTGCGGCATTGCCGCGAATGACGATATAGGGATTCGATCGGCGATGGAGGTAACAAAAAAGCGAGCCGAAAAGGCTCGCTTTTTACCATCCGGTCCGCGAAGCGGACTCCTTCATTCTTTACTCTTCACGGCCCTTACATCCTGTGGTCTCCAGAACCGTGTCGTACAGCTCTTTTGCGATGCGATGGCATTCGTAGCGCGACACATCGACGGAGGACAGCTTCTCGTAAACGGCAGGATCGGTCAGCAACGTGTCGATATAAAGCGCCATCGCTTCATGATCCCCGATGTCCACAAGAAACCCGTTTTCACCGTGTACGATGGGGGTGACGTGACCGCGGTTCTTGGTGGCGACCACGGGCAGACCGCAATACTGTGCTTCCAGCAGGTTGATGGGGAAGCCCTCGCGCAGGCTGGAGGCTACGTAAATATCCGATGCCGCCATCAGCTTGCCGATATCACTGCGCCAGCCGAGCAGCTTGACGGCATCCTGTAAGCCTTGTTTTTCCACGTAGGCTTTGACGGCACCGTTGTCATGCTCGGGACCGACGAGAAGCAGTACGGCTTGCGGGTGCTTTTCGCGGACAACGCGCAGGGCATCGATCAGCATCGGCTGGTTTTTGTTTTTGATCAGCTCGGCAACATAGATCAATACGGGGGCGTCCTCGGGAATGCCGAGCTCGCGGCGGTAGGCGGCGCGGACCGCCGCTTTATCCTCGACGTCGAGGCGGCTGAAGTCCGCACCGACACCGGGCACCTGCCGCACGGTCAGCGATTTGCAGAAATCCTTGGTGACAAAGTCGTAGTCCTCGTTATTGAGTGCAAAGAACACATCCGTCTTGTGCGCTAAGTATTTCTCGATGGGGTAGAAGGTGAGCCAGTTGACGGGGGATGCCCCTTTGAAAAAATGCAGGCCGTGCGCAAAATAAATCACCTTGGTGCCGTTTTTGCGCGCTTTTTTGGCCGCCATACGGGCCACGAGACCGCCGACGGGGGTGTGACAGTAGACAATGTCGTAATGCTCGCTTGCAAGGATCTTTTTCAGCTCACGGATGCCGCGAAAGGTCTTGAAGGTAAACGGCGACCGTTTCCACGAGGTGTGAAACTGATGATCGCAGTAGGGAACCTCCTCGTCTCCTGCACAGGCAACATCTACCTGCCAGCCCTCTTCCTTGAAATGTTTGATCGTTGGAATATGAAATTTTAAGATATGCTCCTTGGCAACGTTCGCCACAAACAAAATCTTTTTCACAGCTCCGCCGTCTCCTTTTCCGCTTCGGCGGCTTCAGCGGCCGCCTCCTCGGCTTTTTTTATTTCGCCTGTGCCGCCCTCAACTACACCGTCGGATTTCAGCACGGCGGTGATGGTGCCGAAGAAGCACTTGCAGTCAAACAGGAAGCTCATTTTCTCGACATATTCGCCGTCGAGCTTCGCTTTGAGCGGAATTTCCAGCTCGTCACGACCGTTGATCTGCGCCCAACCCGTCAGACCGGGCTTGACGTCGTTTGCGCCGTATTTGTCGCGTTCGGCGACAAGATCATCCTGATTCCACAGCGCGGGACGCGGGCCGATGATGCTCATATGTCCGACGAAGATGTTGAAAAGCTGCGGCAGCTCGTCAAGGCTTGTCTTGCGCAGGAATTTGCCGATGCTTGTGATGTACTGGTCGGGATTTTCGAGCAGGTGTGTCGGAATGTCGGGGGTGTTCATCTTCATACTGCGGAATTTGATCAGCTTGAAATAGGTTTTGCCCTGTCCGACACGCTTCTGTTTAAAGAACGCAGGGCCCGGATCACTGATTTTGATGACCGCGATCAGAATCAGCATCGGGAGAAGCAACACCACAATGCCGAGGAAGGACAGTACGATATCGATGAGCCGCTTTACAAACCGCTTATACATACACAAGACCTCCGAAATGTCATATATAATCAGTATAGCATACAAAGTCGTAATTTGTCTAGGGGGAAAAGGGCGGAGAATGCGGCAAAGTGCCGCATTTGCTCGAAGGACGGAGAGGGTTACCGTTGGCGGTCACCGCAGATCGTGTTCCAACGATATTCAATGTGTCGGGCCGTCAGCTCGATCTGACATTCTGCATAAAACGAATCGGCTTTCCGTATACAACATTGATATAATGCGGAAGGAGAATCGTGGTATTCGGAAAGAAATTCCAGTGTATATTGCTCTCGGTTGAAACGTTTGAGAAAGGCGGTATCGTCCGGTTGAATCCGACGGCAGAAAAGCGGCTTGCCGAACAGGCGTGTTGTCTTGTAAATGTCGATGCGATCGATCGGCGAGTCCGCCGAAAGGCCGCGGAAGCACAACTGAGCCGCGCCTGTTCTTACCGGACGTTCCAGTGTGCTGTACAGGCCGCAGGGCGTGATCCGGAATCCGTCCGGAAAATCAAGCAACAGATCGTGACCGTCCATCCTGATGTCGGTCGCAATGCAATCGTGTAAGCTGATCATAGGATAAGCATCGGTTTGCGTGTATGTCCACATGGCTCTCCCTCCTGAGCAATAACTATAGAGTATTGTAGCATACAGATCGGTGTATGACAAGAAAAAGCGCACACTTGATATGGTCGGCCGAGAAACAAGAAGAAAGCAGGCAGACCAAAAGGTCTTCCTGCTTTCTTGGTCCTCGCCACGAGACTTGCTCGGCTGTCGCCGACACGCACGCGGGCTTAAAAACCGTCCCCCGGACGCTTTTTATTTTGACTTCGTCAAAACCGCCCTGTTCAAGTCTCGATCAGACAAGAAGAAAAGAGCCAGAGCAAACGCTCTGTCTCTTTTCTTGGTCCGAGTGGCGAGACTTGCCCTTCGCCTTCGGCTCGGCACGCACACGTCGGAGAAAACGGTCACACCGGACCGTTTTCTTCCGCACAACTTCGTTGTGCTCCCTCCTTTTCAAGTCTCGACTGTACCAAGAGAAAAAGAGAGTCGCGCCTTGCGGTACAACTCTCTTTTTCTGGTCCGAGTGGCGAGACTTGAACTCACGGCCTCTTGACCCCCAGTCAAGCGCGCTACCAACTGCGCCACACCCGGAT
>JAFQMR010000098.1 GCA_017396175.1 Clostridia bacterium | reverse complement strand
CGCGCGACGGTTGCGTCAGACCTCTTCCAAAGCCATCGCGGATATTGACCGTGTGTACTACGCGTTTTTGGATGCGGCGGACGATCCCGATAAGGCGGGGGATATGCGCCTTTATCGACAGGATCGTGTTGCGGAGCGTTATCTTCGCGAGGCGGAGGAGCGCTTCTTTGAGGAGCAGGGCCTGAAATACCGACAGGTACACGGGAAGCAAGCCGCCGTTAAGGCGCTTTTTGCGATATGGCCGACGCTCTGGATCGGACTGTGCACGGCGTTTTTGATGATGCAGGTTTATGGCGGCACGTTGGCGATCGGCTCGTTTATCGGATGCCTCGGCGCTTTTGCGTGGTTGCCGACGGCGCTTGGAAGACTTGCCTGGAGCGCGGAAAGAGGTCGTGCGAACCGTCCTTATATCGCAAAATTCGCGGCGTTTTCGGAGCGCCCGCCCTGTTTGTATAAAGGCTCACTGACCACGGAAAAACGTGCGGACCGTGATTATGAGATTGCATTTCGCCACGTTACGTTTCGCTATCCGTCGCAAGAGAAGGCGGCGCTTGAGGATGTGTCGGTGGTTTTCCGAAAGGGATCTCGTACGGCGATCGTCGGAGAAAACGGAAGCGGTAAGTCGACAATGATCAAGCTGCTTTGCCGTTTATACGATCCCGATGAAGGAGAGATCTTACTCAACGGCATCGATATCCGTAAATATCGTTATGAAGAATATGCGGCATTGATCGCGGCGGTGTTTCAGGATGCACAACTGTTCAACGGTTCAGTTGCATCCAATGTGGCGGGTTCGGATACATTTGACAGTGAGCGTGTGATCGGTTGCCTTGCCGATGTCGGGTTGAACGATGCACAGCAGCTTATGCGCGAAGAGGCTGTGACGCTCTCTTACAGCAAGAAGCAGCGCGTAACCATTGCCCGAGCGTTGTATAAAGATGCGACGTTTTTGCTTCTGGATGAGCCGACTTCCGCGATGGATCCGTTTGAAGAAGCGGCCTTGTACAACGAGCTTGAGCGGATCGTCCGAGACCGCACGGCGGTGTTTGTCAGTCATCGGTTGCTCAGCTGTCGTTTTTGCGATGAGATTCTGGTGCTGGACGGTGGACGGATCGTAGAGCGAGGAACACATGATGCGCTGATTTCGCAAGGGGGACGTTACTACGCGTTCTGGAACGCCCGAGCGATGCAGTATAAACAAGATTGATCGGAGGAGACGAGTATGAAACGATGGATCGTATGCCTGACAGTGGTTGCAATGCTCCTGTCTATGCTGAGCGGCTGTACGGGAGGAACCGCCCCGACGGCAGGGAATACCGAGGTGTTCCGTCTGTCGAGCATTGACGATGTGACGGACGAATCGGCGTCCCGCGTGTATCGCGTGTCAGCCCCGTACACCGACACCTATACCCTGCAATCCGAAGATACAAGCTCGATCACCCTCTATGACGGCGGGGCTGTGCTGGCACAGGATGCATCGTCACTGGAGGCAGAGCTGCAGGAAGGTGCGGAGTATACGCTTGAGATCCGTACATCCGAACCGGAAACAAGATTTTCTCTGCATACCGAGGCAAAGGAGCATCGGATCACACTGCCTTATGACGTGGCGGAACCGACCGACGTGACAAACATTTCGCTTACAAGCGACGGAGAGGATCCTCTTGTTCCCGCCGAGGTAAAGTATGTTCCGCGTGAGGGCGGCACGTATATCTATTCCAACAATCCCGAACAGTTTTCCTTCTCGCACGTCGGTAAAGCGTTTATGCGTAACGAGGGGCTGACGGGTGAGGTGTATGTCACGATCGAACACGCGAATATGTCAGGGCGCGATGCCTACCTCGGCTATCAGCTGAAAAACGAAACCGACCACGATGTGTATATCACGATCACCAACGTCGGATATCAATGGACAGGCACGTGGTTCGGACAGCTGGCGTGGTATGATTTCTACAACACCAAGTTCGAGCTTCCCGACGGATATTACGATAAGAACGGAAACGTGTCGAAAAAATACAGCAGCTTCCCCGATTACGCGTATAAGGATTATGAGCCGCGTGTATATCAGCCGACAACCTATCGCTTGCCTGCGGGAGAATATTTCTGGGCACTCGGCGGCACGTCGGCGGACGCCTATAACAATATTAACGTAGACAATTCGGCTGACCATCCCGTAAATCCCGTGCGTTGTGCAAACGGTAACGTGAAGTTTACGGTGACGGGCGGTGAAGTGACGGGTACGATGTATTGCTATTCCGATGTCAAGCAGCTGGACGAGAATGAGCCGCAGCTCGGATATGTGGCGGAAGGCTATGCTCAGCAGTATTCGGGCATTGCGCATCATCACGGTGTGATCGACAACTATATGACGTGGACATTCAATGATGAGACAAAGGACGGTTCTTTGCCCGTAACCTACACAAACTACTATGACGACAACCTGCCGTCCAAAACGGCGCCTTTTGCGGCGTATGACAGCACGGCGCATACAACAAAACGTGCGACTACGTGGATGACGCACCTCAACCCGCAAAACAACCATCAGGCAGTCGGTATGGATCTGGTGGAATTTATCTGGGTGGATGATGACGGCAATGAGATCGTTATCGACAACGATCACGCGGACGGCGCGGGGCTTCCTGCGAATACGGCAAACTGGATGATCGAATATCAGGATCATTTTACCCTTGTCAATCAGGGAGATACCGAGCGCTCGGTGAAGCTGAGCCTGAAGGATCACGGCACTCTTGCGATGCTTGCCCGCGACAGCGTTACGGGAAAGGTCTATGAGGCGGCCTATACGATGGGACTTTGCGAGGACGGCACGACCTATTCCTGCCGCATCAATATCCCGCCGCATTCCGTTAAGCAGATCACGCTGGATTACCTGCTCGTCGCCTGCTCTTACGGCAGTGTGACACATTTTGCAACACTCTCGACTCCTGAATAATCAAAAGAAGCAGATCACCGTCGGTGATCTGCTTCTTTACTTGTATAATCGGCATCAAAGTGAGGAAAGCCCCAGCTCATCCCGTGTAAATGCGCGGGTGTCGGCGT
>JAFQMR010000097.1 GCA_017396175.1 Clostridia bacterium | reverse complement strand
GCCGTTCCCGCTATTTCCTGTCGGTGGCAGGACTCGGGGTGCTGTGTCAGCTGGCCTTTTCGATCAGCGCGGGTTCGCTGTACCAGAACATCTTACTCACCTTTTCTCTGTCGATTGCGACGGTATTCGCGGTCGATCGTGCAATCGCCGACCGCTCGACGGCGTCCGTCGGTAGCGCGGTGCTTGTGATCGGTTGTGTGCTGTTTCTTACCCTCTGTCTGCCGTCTCTGCTGGACGGCTTTGCTGTCGACTACGGACTCTTCGGCGTCTTGTTGCCCGTCGCTGTCTACTATGCCCCCGACAAGCTGTCGCGGGTGGCGGCTTGCGGCCTGGTGCTGACGGGGCTGGCGCTCGTGTCAAAGCCCGTGCAATGGTTTGCGTTGCTTGCATTGCCGCTGTTGCTTCTCTATAACGGGAAACGCGGCAAACGACAGATGAAATACTTGTTTTATCTGTTCTATCCGCTCCACCTGCTGTTGCTTCAGGGAATAAAGCTGTTGCTCTCATAACGAAAGGACCGATCCTATGAAACCGTCCTCCTCCCGCGCCGTATGGCTCTATATCCTCACGATGGTCATCTACGGCTCGATCGGCGTTTTCCGCCGTTTTATCCCGCTGTCCTCCGGCGCGCTCGCCTTTATACGCGGACTGGTCGGCGGCGTATGCCTGCTCGGCTTTGTGAAGCTTCGCGGCGGCAAGCTGTTTTTCGGGCTTTCCAAACGGGTGATTCTGCTGCTGATACTGTCGGGTGCGATGCTCGGCATCAACTGGATGCTGCTGTTCGAAGCGTATAACCATACGACGGTGGCGGTCGCCACCCTTTGCTACTATATGCAACCGACATTTCTGATCCTGCTGTCTCCCCTTGTCTTCCGAGAAGCGCTCACCCTGCGCAAGGGCCTTTGTGCGGCGGTCGCGGTCGGCGGTATGACGCTGGTTTCGGGGGTGTTCGACGGAGCGGCCGCCGAGAGCAGTCTCGCGGGCATCCTGTTCGGGCTTGGTGCGGCGGCATTGTATACGGCGATCGTCATCCTGAATAAAAAGCTCGCCGTCGAAAACGCCTACGGGCAGACGGTGATCCAGCTGTTATCTGCGGCGGCGGTGATGGTCCCCTATCTCCTGTTAACGGAATCGGCCTGCACCTTCCCGACCGATCCCGTTGCCTTACTGATGATCGCCGTCGTCGGCATCATCCATACGGGCGTTGCCTACGCGATGTATTTTTCGAGCATCGGCAAGCTCCCGTCCCAGACGGTTGCCGTACTCGGGTATATTGATCCCGTTGTTGCGTTGTTGCTGTCCGCATTGCTCCTGCGCGAGCCGATGACCGTTTGGCAAACAGCGGGTGCGGTGATGATCCTGCTCGCTACCGCCGTGTCCGAGCACCGCTCGCAACGCACCTGACATCCCCCATCCTGTAAAACGGAGGCTTTTCCCTATGAAACTGTTTCATCTGTCCGACCTGCACATCGGCAAGAGGCTCAACGACGTGTCTCTGCTCGAGGATCAGGACTATATTCTGACGGCGATCCTGCGCCTGATCGACGAGGAACGCCCCGACGCCCTGCTGATCGCGGGCGATGTCTACGACAAAAGCGTCCCGTCCGCCGAGGCTGTCACGCTGTTTGACGAGTTTTTGTGCCGCCTGGCAAAGCGTCAACTCCCGACCTTTATCATCAGCGGCAACCACGACTCCCCCGAGCGTCTCGCGTTCGGACACCGCCTGTTCGAACACGCGCAGATCCATTTGTCTCCCGTCTACAACGGACACCTGACACCCGTAACGCTGTCGGATGCGTACGGCGACGTACAGTTCTGGATGTTGCCGTTTATCAAGCCGCTTCACGTCCGTCGGTATTTTCCCGACGCCGGAATCGAAAGCTACACCGATGCGGTACGTACCGCCCTTGAGGCGACCGACCGCGATCCCGCCGCACGCCATGTCCTGCTGACGCATCAGTTTGTCACGGGTGCCGCACCCGGCGGCTCGGAGGAGATCTCCGTCGGCGGCTCGGACAACGTCGATGCGTCCGTCTTTGACGGCTTTGATTACGTGGCACTCGGCCACATCCACGGCCCGCAAAACATCGGTCAAAACCGCATTCGCTACTGCGGCACACCGCTCAAATATTCGTTCGCCGAAGCGAAGCATCATAAAAGTGTCACCGTCGCGGAGCTCGGTGAAAAGGGCGAGCTGCATCTTCGCTTGTTGCCGCTGTCGCCTCTGCGTGATCTGCGCGAGCTTCGCGGCCCGTTTGAAGAGCTGATGCAAAGCGAATCCAGCGACGATTACCTCCATATCATCCTCACCGACGAAGACGATATCCCCGAAGCCATCGGACGGCTTCGCGTGCTGTTCCCGAACCTGTTAAGCCTCAGCTACGACAATACGCGCACCCGCCGCAACCGCCTCATCGACGGCGCCGACCGCGTACAGGAAAAATCCCAGCTGGAGCTGTTTGAGGAGCTGTATGAGCTGCAGAACAATCAACCGATGAGCGACGTGCAACGCACCTTTGTCCGACAGCTGATCGACGACATATGGAAAGGAGAGGGACAATGAGACCGCTCACACTGAAACTGTCGGCATTCGGTCCGTACGCGGGCGAACAGACGCTGGACTTCACCCTTCTCGGCCACAGCGGCCTCTACCTTATCACGGGTGACACGGGTGCCGGAAAAACCACGATCTTCGATGCCGTCACCTACGCCCTGTTCGGTCAGCCCAGCGGCGACAACCGCGAATCCTCGATGCTTCGTTCCAAGTATGCCGCCCCCGAAGTACACACCTTCGTCGAGCTGACCTTCCTCTATGCAGGCAAGGAGTACAAGGTATACCGCAGTCCCGAATACGAGCGCCCGAAGGCCCGCGGTGAGGGCACGACCAAAAAGGGCGCCGAAGCGATCTTCTATCCGCCCGAAGGGGAGCCCGTCAGCAAGCTCCGCGAGGTCGACGAAGCGATCCACAACATCATCGGCATTACGCGCGAACAGTTTGCGCAGGTCACGATGATCTCGCAGGGAGATTTCCGCAAGCTCCTGCAAGCGGATACCAAGGCGCGTCAGGAGATCTTCCGCGATATTTTTAAAACCGAACGCTACGTTGTCTTACAGGAACGCCTGAAGCAGGAAGCCTCGGAGCTTCAGACACAACGCGAGCAGGCACAGGCCAGCATCCGCCAATATATCGACGGTCTGCGTTGCGACGACACCTCCCTGTGCGCCGTCGACGTACGCAAGGCGCAGGCAAACGAGCTCACCCCCGCCGCTTTGGCCGAGCTGCTCGGGCGGTTGGTCGCCGAGGACGAGCAGGCACAGCTTGTACAGCAAGAGGCTCTTCGTGCGCTGGAAGCCTCCCTCGAAGAGGCTGTTGCCTTGCTGTCGCGGCTGGAAGCCTTCCGCAAGGCGAGCCTCTCACTCAAGCAACATCGGGAGGCGCTGACCGAAAACGACGCCCTTCTTCGTTCCCTGTCGGAGGCGAAGAAAGCCGCCGACGACACGCTTCCCCGTCAGGAGGAGCTTCGCGCGGCGATCACCGCGCTGGATCTGTTGCTCCCGACCTATGAGCAGTTGCAGGAAAAGCAGACCGCTCTGCTTCAAAAGGCCGCTGAAAAGCAACAGGCCGTCAAGGCTCATCAGGCGGCCGTCGAGGCCCATCAAAAGCAAACGGCGCTGTGCGATGCCTTGAAGCAGGAGCACGCCGCTCTGGGTGAGGCGGGTGCCGAGCGCGAACGGCTTCTGAGCGAACAGACCGCCGTAACGGCGCGTCGGGAGGCACTCGGACTGCTCACAAATGATCTTGAACATCTGACCGCCACACGAAAAGCACTTGTCAACGCCCAACGCGCCTACACGGAGGCGCAGGCGCGATCCGATGACGCATCGGCGGTCTATGAACAGAAAAACCGTGCCTTTTTGTCCGAGCAGGCGGGCGTGCTGGCCGCCTCTCTGGAAGAGGGACAGCCCTGTCCCGTCTGCGGCTCCGTCGCGCATCCTCATCCCGCCACGTTGTCCAGCGAGGCGCCGACGGAGGCGGATGTGAAGCTGGCGCGCAAGCACGCCGCCGAGGCCGCCAGGCTTGCCGCCGGGGCGAGCGAAGAAGCGGGCAAGCAAAGAGGCCTTGTCAACGCCGCCGAAGCGTCCGCGACCGAAACGGTACGCCACCTGCTTCAGGGCATTTCGCTCGAAGATGCACCGCTTGCGGCGGCCGAAGAACATCGTAAGCTTACCGCCCGTGCCGCCTCCCTGAAGCAGGCACTGGAGGAGGCAGAGCGTCGCATCGCACGCCGTGAGGCGCTTGAAAAGCAGATCCCCGAAGCCGAGCAAGGGATCGCGACAGCACGACAAGCCATCGACAAGGCGCAGGAGCTCTGCCACGAGCTGTCAGGCACCGTCAAGGACCTGACTGCCCGCATCGAAACCCTGCGAGAGCCGCTTCGCCACCCCGATCAAGCGGCCGCCCTTGCCGAGCGGAACGTGCTCACGACCGAGCTGTCCGCCCTGCAAACGGCGATGCAGGAAACCGAGCGCCGTATCGAAGCCGCCCATACCGAACGCGCCGCACTGGAGGCTGCCGTCAAACAACTCAGCGAACAGCTCTCCGAAGCCCCCGAGGGAACGCTCGAGGAAGCACAGGAGAAAAAGGCGGCCCTAGACACGGAGAAACAGCGCCTGCTTCAGAAACAAAACGAGATTCACGCACGCCTGACCGCCAACCGCTTTGCGGGGGACAATATTCTGGCGCGACAGAAGGAAACCGCCGCGCTGGATGAAACCTATACGTGGATGAACACCCTGTCCGCCACCGCCAACGGCAACCTTGCCGGCAAGCAGAAGCTGATGCTGGAGACGTATATCCAGACCACCTACTTTGAGCGCATTCTGGAGCGTGCCAACCTCCGCCTGCAAAAGATGTCGGGCGGGCAGTACGATCTCAAGCGCAGTACGGGCGGCGGCAAGCGCGGCAAGATCGGGCTGGAGCTGGACATCATCGACCACGTCAACGGCACCGAACGCAGTGTCAACACCCTCTCGGGCGGTGAAGCGTTTCTCGCCTCTCTCGCTCTTGCGCTCGGCCTGTCCGACGAGGTGCAGATGTCCTCGGGTATCCACCTCGACACGCTGTTTGTCGACGAGGGCTTCGGCTCGCTGGATTCCGAATCCCTGCAAAAGGCATACGCCACCCTTGCGGGACTGACCGAGGGCAACCGCCTTGTCGGCATCATCTCCCACGTGGCGGAGCTGAAGGAACGCATCGATAAGCAGATCGTCGTAAAAAAAGACAAAGCGGGCGGCAGTCACGCCACCGTGGTTGTATAAAGGAAAACGGGCTGTTCGCGTCGGCGAACGGCCCGTTTCTTATTCTCCGTAAAACTCCTTGCTGTCATCGAGACGGAACAGCAACGGCGGCAAGCCTTTTGCCGCACCGACGTCCACATTGATCCACGTCTCGGTGATCAGCGGACGTCCCGGTGTTGCGCCGCTGTAAAACAGCGTCGGCGTATGCCCGAACACCACCTTGCGATCCTCATAGTAGCGCGTCTGCGGCATCGGCCGCTCCCACAACAGCTCCCGCTCCTCGTACGCCGCAAGCGGCTTGTCGGGCGCGAAATTCATAAG